>JAFSJF010000142.1 GCA_017439405.1 Bacteroidales bacterium | reverse complement strand
TCTCGTATTGTAGAGACGCAAAATTTTGCGTCTCTACGTCACCCGTCTCTACGTTGTAAAGGCCAAAATGCAGTCCGGTGGCCTCGTCTCCCGCCACGGTCAGGAAGGCCATGTAGCGGTCAAGCGGCTCCACATACATCAGCCTCGCGCTGCCGCGGCATTCGCCGTTGGCGAAGGCGGCCAGCTCGTAGCGCTCGCTGGCAAGTTCCTCGCCATCAAGCTCGACGACGGCCATCACGCTCATGTTGTCGGGATAGGCGTTCAGGTTGGGTTGCCAATGGTTGTTCTCGGTGGTTTGGTTGTCCCTCAGGTCAGTTCTCGTGCCGTTGTTGGGATACACAAGCGTTACCGCACTGCTGTTGTTCGACTTGAACATCAGGCCCATGCCGGGCTGCAACGTACTCAGTGAGCCATACCAGCCGAAGCCGTCGAGGTAGGAGGCATAGCCATTGTTTTGCGACTTCAGCATATCGCCGTTCTGCGGCTCAATGCCCGACAAGGCGTCGGCGATGGCCATGCTGGCGTTCACGGGATAGCCGACCCACGTCCAGCCGCTGTTGAGGGTTATCGGGTGGTCTTCAGAATTGGCTGCATTGCCCGTCATTTCCACGGTGCAGGCCGCGCTCGTCTTCACCTGATAGGTGGATTGGTTGTTGATGGCAGCCAGCGAGCCGTACCAGCCAAAACCTTCGAGATAAGAGGCGTAGCCGTCGTTCTGCGACTTGATCATTGTGCCGCTCGTGCCGAGGCCGTCTTGCAAGCTCTGGAGGCTACCCGCGTCCATCTCAACGTAGCTGCTCCACCAGTTCCAGCCTTGGGCGAAGTTGGTGGTTTGGATGATGTCTTCGTCTGGATTGTATGCGGTGAAATTCGCCACAAATGCAGCGTCTTCGGTCACCGTGAAGCTATAGTTCGCATTGGTGGAAACCGTCGTGCCGTTCTTTGTCCAGCGGGAGAATCTGTAGCCCTCGTTGGGCGTGGCCGACAAAATGGCCGTTGTGCCGTAGTCGTATGTGCCTGCGCCGGTCACGGTGCCACCGTCTGTCGGGTTGGCGGTCGTGGTAATAGTGCATGTGCTCGGGGCAAAGTTCGCCACAAAATCTGCATTTTCGGTCACCGTGAAGCTATAGATTGCACTGGTTGAAACCTCGGTGCCGTCCTTCGTCCAGTTGATGAAGCTGTAGCCTTCGTTGGCGGAGGCTGTCAGAGTGCAGGTTGAGTTTTCAAGATAGCTTCCTGTGCCGCTTATGGTTCCGCTCCCCGTAGGATTGGCCGTGGCGTTGATGACATAGGTTAGACCCGCAGGACGCACTGCTCTGACAGAACGACCGACACTGCGTTGGCAGTAGTCATTCATGTAGTATGCATACGGATGGAAATAGAAGACCCATCCGTCGTAATACGAGTAGTACGCGGATGGGTCCTCTGACACAATAGAACTCGAATGGTATGCCCCGACAACAGAACTTTGTGAGAGAGTGCTTTCCGCACGGAAACCCGCAGCAGGCAGGAAGATACTGTCTCCACTTGGACCAATGAATTGCCTCCCTTCCACACCGTTCAGCGTAGTCCACGAGGAAGTGCAATTGTCTAACAGTTCCTGCCATTCTTCCTTGGTGGGGGTGTGCGAAATGTTGTCATAAAGCATGGTGGCTGCGTCATCGCCAGGCTCAAGGATGGTCAAGGAGTCGGTAGCATTGTATTTTGTAAGAATATAAATAAAGTCACTTGGGGTAATGTAGTCTTTTGTACAGTATCTGTAAGTATCCCAATCGTATTTTCTCTTAGGTTGGGTCTCTCCCCATGCAAAATAGTCGCCACACTCTTCTGGTGCGTTGGCACCCACATTGCAATCGGCCCACAACAAACCACTTGGCAGGCCAAGGTCCACATAAGTAGGATTACTATGGACAAAACATGCCTCATAGCTACAGTTACCGTACACCCTGAAGGAATAAGTGGCATCCGTAGAAACCACTACTCCGGCCTTTTTCCAGTTAGTAAAAACGAAATCCTCGTTAGGGATGGCCGTAAGCGAACATAATTCACCGAAAGAGTATTCTCCAGTGCCAGTCACCGTGCCGCCTTCTTCGGGATGAACCGTGACGCTGACGGTGTAAAAGTCACTCGGCACTGTAGAAAGAACGGGACGGACGCAAAGACCTTCACAGCGACTGGATGAACCCATCTCATAGGTAGCGGGGCCTCCCGAAATATGGTAGGCGTTCAATGGATTAATAGTGTCGAGAGAACTCGTCCAGTAATAGAAAGGCCCTTGTTCGTTGTCAAAAAAGGTCATTGTTGGATTATATTTTCGGTTAATGGCAGGCAAAAAGACACTATTGCCATTGGGAGCAGTGAACAATGCGCCACTTCCGACAACTTCTCCATTATTATAAACCAACTTCCATGTAAAGGTGGTGTTTTGTGTCAGTTCTTCCCACTCTTCCGCCGTGGGCGTACGCCAGCCGATACCCCATTCACATGTGGCAACGTCGTCTTCCGGCAACAGCGTGGTCAGGGTATCGCTATAGCCATTTACACCGTAGTCAGGATTGTTGCAGTATTTTGTAAGTCCTGAATCCTCACAGTAGTCGCAACCCCATGAATAGTAAGGTGTCGTACTATAGTCCTGTTCTGGATAGCATGATCCCACATTGCAGGTGGCCCACATGGTGCCGCTTGGCAAACCAAGGTCAACGTATTCATGAAAGTCGGGATGGAAAAAGCAGGCCACGAGATTCCTGTCTTCAGTCACCATGAAGGTGTAGGTAGTATCCATAGAGACGATTTCATCGTTTTCTTTCCAATAGGCAAACATACAGTCTTCGTTTGAGGTCGTCGCGGTGACTGTACACTCACTGCATTCCGGATAAGATCCTCCACCGCTTACCTCACCGAAATCTGCATGGTTGGCAGTAACATTGATGACATGGGGTGGAATTTGCGTTGAAGTGCGCACTGGCCGGACTGAGAGACCATGATCATAGTAATCGTATTCTTCAAAATGGTACATACTAGATCCATTCTGAACAACGATCAAAAGCCATAGTGTCTCATTCGACCAATAGTAGCCGGCACTGCCTCTGTTGTAGATAGCACTCTCATAGCGTATACCGGCAGCGGGGAAAAAAACGCTATTGCCATTCGAGGCGGTGAAAAGGGCACCATTCACACCATTCCAAATCGTCCAAGAAAAGGTCGTGTTGTCACACAGTTCCTGCAACTCTACACCAGTGGGCATACGCCAATCGCCGCCCCAGTTGGCGGTGACTACGTCAGGTTGGGTCTGTCCCCATGTGAAACTGTCGCCATAGCCTTCAGGCGATTCGGCACCGAGGTTGTAGGTGGCCCAAAGCGTGCCGCTCGGCAGACCGAGGTCCACATAAGGACGAAAAGCTGTATAAACAAAATTAGCCACGAGATTTCTGCCTCCTTCAACTACAAAGGAATAGGAGGGGTTGGTGGAAACCTCCTCACCGTTCTCTGTCCAATTAGTGAAGATATAGCCAGGGTTGGGCGTGGCCGTAAGTGTGCAGGTATAGCCTTGTGGGTATTGGTTACCACCCGTTACCGTGCCGCCTGCTGCAAGATTAGCCGTGGCCGTAACCAAAAAACATTGATCTGGCTCCTGAATGTTGTTGAACTGGCTCCAGTACCATGAGTTCTGATAAGCACCAAGTGAGCCGCAAAACACCGTAATAGGGATGTCATGATCCACACCGACGAATGCATCTATCCCGATGGTGGGCGGAGCTTCAGCCCAAACGTTAATAGAAGTGAAACCACTGCAGTTTTTGAAAGCATTGCCTCCAATCAAACTCACACTATGAGGAATGGTAAGCGTACCTGTCAAGCCGCTACAATTTTGGAAAGCATCACGACCAATCCAGACGACGGTACAAACGATGCCATTACTTGTAGTGACGGTTTCAGGAATGACAAGTGGGCCTGTGGCGGCAGTGCCATCCACGTGGCCAGTTACTATCACATCGGTTCCGCTGTGGACAGAATAATTCAAGTTGCCCACAGTGAAGTCTTGGGCGTTTAATTGGCCTACCACGCTCAATAGAATGGTAATCAGGATGTTTTGCATTACTCTTTTCAGATGTAAAACTCTTTTCTTCATTGTTTTGCAAATATTAATCTTAGTTTTTAGATTTGTTGATTAATTATGGGCAAATATAGGGAGAAATTTGTTTAGGATGCAAAATAAGGTGAATTTTTTTCCGGTTCATCCTCGGAATGGTTGTCGCGTCGTTTTTTTTCCTAATTTTGCCCCATCATCAATCAAATTTTACGCTTATGAGACTATTACTGATCAGCAACTCGACCAATTTCGGCGAGAATTACCTGGCTTGGGCGACGAGCCAAATCGAGCTTTTCTGCTTGCAGAACCATATTAATAAGGAGTCGCG
This sequence comes from Bacteroidales bacterium, assembly GCA_017439405.1. GTDB lineage: Bacteria > Bacteroidota > Bacteroidia > Bacteroidales > F082 > Limimorpha. Next base: position 59,899 of record JAFSJF010000142.1, on the reverse strand, counting down.
CATCATCTTCGTGCCTTTCGCGGGTGTCAACATCGGCGGCATGGTGTATCCTGAGAGCTACGATGCCTACGAGTCGAAAGTGAGGAACGTGTTTCGCACCAAGTTCGGCTTGGAGAACTTCACCTCTGTGCATCATTTCGACGACAAGGTGAAGGCCGTCAACGAGGCCGACTGCATCGTGGTCGGTGGTGGCAACACTTTCCACCTCGTGGCCGAGATGCATCGCTACGGCCTGATGGAGGCCATCCGTGAGCGTGCCCTGGCGGGCGTGCCTTATATGGGTTGGAGTGCCGGAAGCAACGTCGCCTGCCCCACGCTCTGCACCACTAACGACATGCCCATCGTGCAGCCCGCTTCGTTCAAATGCCTCAACCTCGTGCCGTTCCAAATCAACCCGCACTACCTGGACCCGCACCCCGAAATCGACAAGATGATCAAGCACGGCGGCGAGACGCGCCAAGACCGCATCAACGAATATCTTGCCGTGAACCAGCACATGACGGTGGTCGGTCTGCGCGAAGCCACAGCCCTTTGGGTGACCGATGGAAAGATGATGCTTAAGGGCGGCAAGAAGATGATAGTGATGCGCTATGGCAAGGAAGCCGTCGAGATCGACCCGAATTCCGACGTGACGTTCTTGCTTGAGGGTAGGGTGTCATGATCTTCTTCCAATCAATAGCGGCGAAATGACTGTCTTAGTAGTATTTACGGACTATGATGAAAGCCAAAATGGCTATTCCGGCAGCGAAAATGAGACCCAAAATCGCATAGTATAAGAGCACCGTCAGTATGCTTCGCCAAGCGGTCTTTGCGATGCCGAACCCCAACATCTTTCGGAAACAAGCCGTGAACGCGATGGTGATGACGAGAGGCATCAGTGTCCCCATCCTGTCGGAAACGCTTTCCGAAACAAGGAACATCAGGCTGGTCAGGCAACGGTAGAGGACAACCATGACCATCGAATAAGTGATGGCTACCAAGTATTCCGCCCAGTTGTAGCGCTTGCGGTTTTTCTTTCCGTAGGCGGCCCTTGTCGCTATGGCAAACAAGGGCAAGGTGAGCATGTAAACCGCTGTGTAATGGTTGTTATAAATCTTGAGGCCATTGCCAATCAGTCTCCTGATTTTCTCGCCATACACTATTCCTCTGTTGCTGTCGTTTAGCTCGGTTTCTACCTCGACAGACTCCTTTTTGTGGGTCATTTCGTTTTCAAGTTCGTTGTAACTGTTCCGACTGCCAGTCAGCGAGAACAAAAGGATGTAAACCGTCAGGGCGAGAAACAGCATGGGGAAGGGCGAGAAGTAGCGTTTGCGCTTGCCGTCCAAGATCTCGACAATCATTGCGCCAGGCCTTGTGAAAAGGTTTTTCAAGGAGAACCACACGCCACCGTCGTTGCTGAGGATGGCGGTGAGCAGGTTCTGGAAGATGAACCTCATCGTGAAGCGTCTTGTGTCGGCCTTTTGTCCACATTCTGGGCAGTAGTTCCCCTCGAACTCTGTGCCGCAGTTGAGGCATTTCGTTGTGACGGTGGCTTCGCAATCAGCGACCTCGGTTTGGGTCTCAGGAGCGGTTTGTATTTCGTTTTCCATGATGGATGGTTTTTGGGGGACAAAGGTAGGGAAAAATAGGCTTGCGGGCTTGTATTTTTTATGTTTTGGCAACTTAATATTTGGTGGAATCGGATTTTCTTTGTATTTTTGAAACGTTGTAGAGAACATTGTATTGAATAATTGGTAATTTATGGAAATATCACATAATCAAATAGTTTCTTTTATTTGGTCGATTGCCGACGATGTGCTGCGCGATGTTTTTTTGCGTGGGCAATACCGTGATGCCATTTCGCTGTTGGCGCATCTCGTTTTTGAACCCGTGAAGGACAATCTGCCCAAGATTATCTCATTGTATGATCCGGCCTGTGGCTCTGGTGGAATGTTGACGGAAAGCCGTGAATACCTTATGGATATTATGCTCGAAGAAGTCGACAAGATGAAGCCTTTGGAGTTCCAGCCACAAGGCAGCCGCGTGGCTTCCATTCATAACGGCTCGTCGCTCTTCACGGGCGATGCGGGTAGTGGCGAGAGCAATATCCGACGTTATCTGATTGAGAATGACTTGGTGGATGCCATTATTCAACTGCCAAACAACATCTTCTATAACACAGGCATCACTACCTACGTTTGGCTTTTGACCAACAAGAAGGCCGACAACCGCAAAGGCAAGGTGCAGCTGATCGACGCTTCGCAGGCCTTTGAGAAACTGAGGAAAAACCAAGGCTCGCGCAACTGCACCATCACGCCCGAACATCGCAATGCCATCCTGAAGACCTACATGGACTTCGTGAAAAAGGAAGCCGATGGCGACAAGGTGGCCTCCAAGATTTTCGACGGCGACGATTTCCGCTTCTACAACGTCACCATCGAGCGGCCTTTGCGTTTGAAGAGTCAGTTCAACGCCCTGAAAATTGATGAGATGCTTTACGACAACGGCGAGCCGGAACTCTCGAAATGGCTCTACCAAACCTACGGCGAAAAGGTCTTTGAGGGCTTGGATGCCGAACTGCCGGGCACCAAGGAGTATTTGAACGACAACGAGATAAAGCTGACCGACAAGAAGCTGGCGAAACTCATCAGCGTCAAGGAATGGCAGGGCCGCCGCGAGCTGATGGATGCGGCCAAACAACTGATGCATGCCATCGGCACAGAGGTCTTCATGGACTTTCCACCGACCAAGATAGGCTGCGAAATCTCGTTCAACAAGTATTTCTACAAGCCCGCGCCGCTGCGCACCTTGGAGGAGAACGAGCGCGACATCCTCGAACTCGACCGCCAGAGCCAAGGCTTCATCCAGTCACTGTTTAATCTCATGTAACGCCATGGCAAAGCAAGAAACTTTAACATACGTCCCGCCGTTTACGGTGAGTGCGGAAGCCATCAATCTGATAGCAGAGATTTCGGCCCAGATAGAGCGCTATGCCATTCGTCTTGAACAGGAAGACGGCTTGAGGCTGCGCAAGGCCAACCGTATCAAGACCATCCACTCTTCGTTGGCCATTGAGGGCAACACCTTGAGTGAGGACGAGGTGCGCGACATTGTCGATGGCAAGACCGTGGTGGCCCCCATCCGTCAGATTCAGGAAGTGAAGAACGCCATCGCCACCTACAATCTTTATCCTACGCTGGACGCCTTCAAGGAGAAAGACCTGCTGAAGGCTCATGGCGTGATGATGCAAGCCTTGGTTGACCAGCCAGGCTGTTACCGTCGTGGTAATGTGGGCGTGTTTGGCGAAAAAGGCTTGGTACACATGGCACCGCCTGCCGAAAGGGTCCCGGTTTTGATGAGCGACCTTTTCAACTGGCTGAAACACAGTAAGGACCATTTGCTCATCCGCTCATGCGTGTTCCACTACGAGTTTGAGTTTATCCATCCTTTTGTTGACGGCAACGGCAGGACGGGGCGCTTGTGGCAATCCTTGATTCTTGGCAAACTGCATCCTTTGTTTGGGCATCTGCCTGTTGAGAATATGGTGTATGCCAACCAGCAGACCTATTACGATGCCATCGGTGAGAGCAGCAAGCAAGGGCAGTCGGGGCCGTTCATCGACTTTATGTTAGCCGAAATCTTCAAGACATTGAAGGCGCACCAAGGGGAACCGCTGCCTAATAAAGTTCAGGAAGAAGTTCCTAATAAAATTCCTAATAAAGTTCCTAATAAACTAAGGAATATGTATCCAGAATTATCCGATGCTACTTGGGATGTGTATATGCAAATCAAGGCGAATCCATACGGGTCAGCTGGAGAAATCGGTGTGGTTTTGGATATTAGTGACCGAATGGTTCGCAAGCACATCGCCATGCTTCGTGAGGCCATGTTGATAGAGCGGGTGGGCGGCAATAAAACCGGATATTGGAAGATTATAAAGAAATAGCCATGCAACGATACGATACATACAAGGACAGCGGCGTGAAATGGCTCGGGGAGATTCCAAGCCATTGGGAAGTGAAGCGACTTGCCAGTTATTTCACAGAAAGACGCGTGAAAGTCTCTGATAAAGAATACGAACCATTGTCTGTAACCAAGCTGGGTGTTTTCCCACAATGGGAAAATGTTGCTAAAACTAACGATGGTGACAACCGAAAACTGGTGAAGAAAGGTGATTTTGTGATAAATAGTCGTTCGGATAGAAAAGGTTCAAGTGGGGTTGCTGATAGGGATGGCTCTGTATCTTTGATTAACATAGTATTGAAACCACGAAATACGATAAGGGCTGATTTCTCGAACTATTTATTGAAATCATACAAGTTTATTGAAGAATACTATAGGAATGGCAGAGGTATTGTTGCGGATTTGTGGACAACGCGATACGATGAAATGAAGATGATAAAACTTGCCGTGCCGCCACTTGAAGAGCAAGCCGCCATCGCCAACTACCTCGACACCGCCACCTCGAAGATAGACGCCGCCATAGCGCAGCAGCAGAAGATGATAGACCTCTTGAACGAGCGCAAGCAAATTATCATCAACCGTGCCGTAACCCGTGGTCTCAACCCCAACGCCCGCATGAAGGACAGCGGCGTGGAATGGATCGGAGAGGTGCCGGAACATTGGAAACTATTGCCATATAGGTATCTATTTTACAATTTGGATAAATTGAGAATGCCAATAACGGCAGACCAACGCTCTCGGAATAATCCACAGTACGATTATTATGGAGCATCTGGAGTTATTGACAAAATTGACTATTATAATGTTGATGATAAGGTTTTGTTGATTGGCGAAGATGGAGCGAATCTGCTAATGAGGAACTTGCCAATAATTTATAAAGCAGAAGGTAAGTTTTGGGTCAATAATCATGCTCATATTCTCAAACCTATTAGAGATGATTATGACTATTTGGCTTATGTGATGGAGGCGGCTGACTATACATTGTTCATAACGGGTTCGGCTCAACCAAAGTTAAGTTAGGCCAATTTGAATTGCGTAAAACTGCCGATTCCACCATTAGAAGAGCAAAAGGTAATTTTGGATTATTTGAGCAAACGGACAAGTAAGATAGATGTAGCGATTGATGAGGCAAACAATATGATTTCTCTTCTTCAGGAGCGGAAGCAGATTATCATCAATGAAGTGGTGACTGGAAAGGTGAAGGTGGGATGAAAGGGAAATTTTGGGGGATTTGACAAAACGGGCGAAAAAAATTTGGGGGATTTGACAAAACGGGCGAAAAAATTTTGGGGGATTCGACAAAACGGGCGAAAAAATTTTGGGGGATTCGACAAAAGCGCTATTTTTGCAAAGATGAACATAGATGCAAATGACAGAGACCAACCGCATAGAATTTAAGAGGGAACTGACGCGCGAGCTTGATTTGGAGCGTGAGGTGGTGGCGTTTCTCAACTACCGGGAAGGCGGCATTATGCGCATATACGGACGCAAGAATTTTGAGTTCGGCGGCAACTATATCCGTATGATTGTGCCTTACAATGGGATACCTGAAGAGGGCGAAGCTGAGGATGGGGATGTCGTAGAAAACGTCCTAGAAAATGTCGTAGGAAATGTCCTAGAAAATAATAATCAACTAACTGAAAGACAGGTTAAAATATTATATAGGCTTGTTGATACAAGCAAGAAAGGTATCATGGTAAATGATACCATAAATGATACCATAAATGATACCGAAAATGCAGGGACTTTATCTGCATATTTTAATGTATCAATTATTACAATTAAAAGAGATTTGTCAGTGCTACAGAAATTAGGTTACATACGTCACGATGGTCCTAATAAAGGAGGTCGTTGGCTTATATTAAAAACGGAAAAATGAACACCAGCAAAACCAACGAACAAGCCTTCGAGGCACTGATAGAAAAAGCCTTGGTGGGCAGCACCCATGAGGAACGCATGGCCAATGGGCAGAACGACGTGGACACCCAGTCGCCCGATGCGCAACGATGCCACCCCTGACGACCAGAAAATGAAGATGATAAGCGTTGCACAGGCGGTGGCTGAAGACGAAGACTACAAATCGCTGGTGGTGGGCAATCCCGACCAGCAAGCCGTGAATGCCCTCATGGTGCAAATCATCGACCGTATCATCCGCAAAAAGCGCAAGGGCGACATGTCGTTATACAAAGAGTACCAGCAAAACGAAGGTTTCAAGGTGGATTTCCGCAACGTCATCACTCGTATGTTGGGCGACTTGGATTATTTGCAGGCATAGGTATATTTGAGAGTCAGACAGCATACAATCCATCGTTGATATGAAATAACAGATGGATATGGTTGTTTGTTGTCATTTTGTCACGAAACTAATGCTTAAACCTTTAATTCTCTGTCATTTTGTCATAAATTAAGCCAAAATTTCGCCAAAGCGGAATTGGTTAGGATTTTGATGGAGTCCGGGCGTTTCAAATGCGAAAATCAGAAAGGAAAAACGAAATATGAACTTCAACCAATTCACAATCAAATCGCAGGAAGCCATCAACAAGGCCATGGAAATCGCGCAGTCGCACCAAAGCCAGACGATTGAGAGCTTCCACCTGCTCAAGGGCATGATCCTGAGCGACGACTACTTGGTGCCCAACCTGATGAAAAAGTTGGGCGTCAACATGACGCGGCTCAACGAGGCCCTCGACCAGACCATCAAGTCGCAACCGCGCTCAAGCGGCACCGAATTGTACTATTCCTCCGAGGTCAGCCGCGTTTTCAACGACGCTTTGACCTTGGCCAAGAAGATGGGCGACGAGTACGTCTCCATCGAACACCTGCTGCTTGCCATCTTCGAGAGCAACAGCATGACCTCGCAGATGATGAAAGACCAAGGCATCCGCAAGGATGACCTCGAAAAGGCCATCCAACAGTTCCGCAAGGGCAAGAAAGTGGACTCGCAGGATGCCGAACAGAACTACGACAGCCTGAACCGCTTCGCCAAGAACCTGAACGAGTTGGCCCAACAAGGCAAGCTCGACCCCGTGATTGGCCGTGACGAGGAAATCCGTCGTGTGCTGCAAATCCTGAGCCGACGCACCAAAAACAACCCTATATTAATTGGTGAGCCTGGTGTGGGTAAGACCGCCATCGTGGAGGGCTTGGCCCAGCGAATCGTTAACCGCGACGTGCCTGAGAACCTGAAAAGCAAGACCGTGTTCAGCTTGGACATGGGTGCCTTGCTCGCCGGCGCAAAATACAAGGGCGAGTTTGAGGAACGTTTGAAGAACGTCGTCAAGGAAGTCGTCGACAGCGATGGCGAGGTCATCCTGTTCATCGATGAGATCCACACCTTGGTAGGCGCAGGCGGTGGCGAAGGCGCTATGGACGCGGCCAACATCCTGAAGCCGGCCCTGAGCCGTGGCGAGCTGCGTGCCATCGGTGCCACCACCTTGAAGGAATACCAGCAGTATTTCGAGAAGGACAAAGCGTTGGAGCGTCGTTTCCAGAAGGTCATGATTGACGAGCCTGACGAGGCTTCGGCTATCAGCATCTTGCGTGGCTTGAAGGAGCGTTACGAAACCCACCACCACATCCGTATCTTGGACGAGGCCATCATCGCCGCCGTGCAACTCTCGGTGCGTTACATCAGCGACCGTTTCCTGCCCGACAAGGCCATCGACCTGATCGACGAGGCCGCCTCGCGACTGAGGCTGCAAATCGACTCGATGCCTGAGGAGCTTGAGGACGTGGAACGCGCCATCCGCCAGTTGGAGATCGAGCGTGAGGCCATCAAGCGCGAGAACGACACCAAGAAGGTGGAGGAGATAGGGAAGGAGATTGCCGAACTCAACGACAAACGCTCCGCCATCAAGGCCAAGTGGGAGACCGAACGCAACTACGTGGAACTCATCCAGAAGGAAAAGAGCAACATCGAGACCTACAAGCACCAAGCCGAGGTGGCTGAGCGCGATGGCGACTATGGCCGTGTGGCAGAACTGCGTTACGGCAAGATACGCGAGGCTGAGGCTGCCATCGAGAAGGCCAAGGCCGACTTGCGTGAGGCCCAAGGCGACCATCCGCTTGTGGACGAGGAAGTCGGGGCCGACGATGTGGCTGAGATTGTGTCGCGTTGGACGGGCATCCCGGTCAACAAGATGATGCAGAGCGAGCGTGAGAAGCTGCTGCACCTCGAAGACGAGCTGCACAAGCGTGTGGTGGGTCAGGACGAGGCCATCACTGCCGTGAGCGACGCCATCCGTCGTAGCCGTGCGGGTCTGCAAGATGCCAAACGTCCTATCGGTTCCTTCATCTTCATGGGTACCACGGGTGTGGGTAAGACCGAGTTGGCCAAGGCTTTGGCTGAGTTCCTGTTCGACGACGAGAACGCCATGGTGCGTATCGACATGTCGGAGTACCAAGAGCGTCACACAGTGTCGCGACTCATCGGAGCGCCTCCAGGATATGTGGGCTATGAAGAGAGTGGCCAACTGACTGAGGCCGTGCGCCGTAAGCCTTACAGCGTCATCCTGTTGGATGAAATAGAGAAGGCTCACCCCGACGTGTTCAACATCCTGTTGCAGGTGCTGGACGATGGTCGTCTGACCGACAACAAGGGACGTACGGTGGACTTCAAGAACACCATCGTCATCATGACCTCCAACATTGGCGCCAACATCATCCAGGACAACTTCGCCCACCTGACCGATGCCAACGCCGAGGAAGTCTTCGAGAAGACCCGCAACGAGGTGATGGAGCAACTGAAGCAGTTCATGCGGCCTGAGTTCTTGAACCGTGTCGACGACATCATCATGTTCAAGCCTTTGGACGAGAACCAGATTGCCGACATCGTCAGGATGCAGTTCCGCAGCGTGCAGAAGATGCTGAAGGCCAACGACATCAGCATCGACATCACCGATGCCGCCGTCGACTTCATCGCCCGCCAGAGCTACAACCCGCAGTATGGTGCGCGTCCTGTGAAGCGTATGATGCAGCGTGAGTTGCTCAACTCGCTCTCGAAGATGATCCTGGCCGAGTCGGTGGATAAGAGCAAGACCATCATCGTGGACGTGAACGGCGAGGGATTGGTTTTCAGGAATTAAAAGCCTTTGCCAATACGATTGAAAAGCCAAGGAACGCAAAAGTGCTTCTTGGCTTTATTTTTTTCCAAAAAATTCTGCAAGTTTGCCGTATTTATTATAGGAGTTATCAGTTAGGAGTTGTTCAGTTGCTCATTTTCGTTATTTATGCTACCCTGCTACGATTGTATTTTGTATCATTTGTAGTAGTAATTTTGAAAATAAGTTTTTTTTGTAGAGCTAAATCAATTATTCATTATATTTGCAGCATAAAAATTGTACATTTTTATTTCAAAATTCATAGGAATAGACAGATAGGCATAATGTTCCCGAGTCAGAATATAGAAGAACTGAAAAAGGATATTAGAGATAACAAAGCGATGGCTTTGTTCCTTGGTGCAGGCACTGACTTTTCTAGTGTGTATCCAGAAGGACATGAATTTGATGGATTAAGAGGTAAAACATTATCGTGGAAATATCTATTAGAAGAGTTAACAGAGGCTGCTTGTATTAATAATGAGGAAAAAAACACTTTGAACAATTTGGCAAATGCTCCTCTGAAAGCTGCTATTTTAAAAAATAGATTGGGAAACAGCTATATTCCGATTATTCGCAATTGGCTTTATACGAGGTGCAACAGGAGAATCCTTACTAAATCCTATGATAAGTTTAAGCAGTATAAAGACAATCCGACCGTTGAAAACCTAAAAAAAGTTCCATTTGGATCCTTATTCTCTATTGCCGATTTCATTCTTAGGCAAACATCAATCCGTACAGTAATTACTCAGAATTATAACAACTTTCTTTCTGAGGCCATTAAGATATTGTTGGATAATAGAGGAATGTCATATAGTGAAACAAGAAGAAAGATGATTCCCCTTGATGTATACGCAGGATGGAAAGAAGAACCTTACAATGAGAATTGTTTTTTTATCTATCATGTTCATGGTTACATTCCTCCGCCTTCTGAAATGCTGCCTAGTAAAGAGAGCAATTATATTGTATTGTCAGACGAAGAATTTTACCAACTTAGCAAAGACGTGTATTCTTGGCAGAATGCGACACAACTGCACTTTCTAACACATCACACATGTATCATACTTGGCCTCTCATTAGATGACATGACAACCGCACGTCTTTTACGTCATGCCAAACTTGAAAACAATAGTGAACGAGTTTATTGGCTTAGAGGCGGACGCGATGATCCAGATGGCGAACTCCTGTCAAGATTGAAAACTGAATATTATGAGTCTCAGCATTTATGCATTGTCAATGATGCAGAGGGATATCAGGACCTCTATCATCAAATATTAGAGGAATTAACAGCTAATGAAAAGTAATATGGAAAACAATAGTATATTAGACATTGACAAAATAATCACAGGGGTCTCGGGGTTTGACGACCTGTTTTATGGAGGATTGCGTTTGCCTGGCAAGCGAGGAGAAAACAAGAGCAGGGATGGAATATGCATTGTGATATATGGAGATCGTGGCATCAGTAAATCCGATCTGGCTATGCAGATTATGCGTGGAGTTGACGATTATTTCGCCAGATTGTATGGTAAGGATTATCAAATGTCTCCAAAATATCGAACATTGAACCAGCGCGAAAGCGAGTTGATGAAAAAATACATAGGCCTTGAGGTGGGTAAAATGATTGACGATATAAAACTGCCAAACATCAAGGCAGATGCAACTCATAGGTGCAAACTTTGCAAATATTTCCCCGATATGCGAGAGAAGTTGAATGGTCTTGTAAGTACTTGCCCATCATTCGAACAAGATTGTGATGCCTCTGAGATAGTCTCGTGTCCTATATGTAAACTTCTACGTCATGAAATTATCAATTATAGTGACCGGTCGCAATCTATGCACTGGACATACGGAGATACTAGCAACTCCGACAACCTTTTGGCTTATTTGAAAGATGATGCCATTGACAAAAAAGATATTTTTGACCAAAACAAAGATGATTTCGTTTCAAATAGTTACACATCTATTGCCATTCGCCAATTTAAAGACTTCCAAAAAGAGATAACAGATAAGGCCGAAAACCTTGCAACGACCTCGTGCGATGATAAAGTGGGATTTGTATGGAGTTCTTATGTAATAGAGGGTTTTACAGCTTTCAGAGATGACGAACTTGAAAGATTACCGTTCACTGACCTTATTTTAAAACTGAGAAAGACATCGGCTGTATCCATATTGGTACTTGACAAGCGAGGAAGAACGCTTCATCTAAACGCTGACATTATCATTAATATGCGAAGCAACACAGACAAGGCAGCCGAATACACATATTATGAGCTTCAAATTATAAAGAGCGACCTTCAACAGCATGTTCATGGATGGCATAAATACCGCAAATTGAGAGATTTAAGTGTGAAGATATATCCTAGTATGCACTCACTGCTTACCAGACGTTTTTCATCCGACAACGCAGGCCTTCGACTTGAACAAGGTAATTTGCGATACCCTCAATCATTGCTTAATAGATTTCGATATAATTGCTCACAAAAGATGGAGGACAAGCCAATCAGGTTTGCCAATGTTATTAATGATGTGATGTCAGACCATAGCGAAAAAACTGTTTCATATAATGCCCAAAACATAACGCATAGTATCAATTTGATCGACAAACAGGGGTATGACAGATTGTTCGATGAAATATCGAGACAGGCACAACAAAATGATACAACTATTGCTGTTTTTCTATTGGGCAAGACAGAACAGCATTTTAGAAGAATAATTCAGAAATATGACTTGTCGGAATTCGCTTTACGAAATATTCACTATTGGGAAACAAGTTTGGGCTGCATCTGGGCAGAAGAGTATACTTCAATTATTAAGGAATATGTGTATAGATGGAAAAGGCTATCCAAACACAAAAATCTTCATATTGTTTTTGATGACTTTGCGAATATCAATCTTTTCCCGCTGATGGAAAGAGAGCGACTCCTCATCCCAGTAATTGCTAATATATGCAAAAATGCTTCCATGTGCTTGGGATTTGACGAGAATGACCGAGAAGTATTCGTTAGACTTTCTTTCGTGTGTACAAACAACAACATACCGCACTATGAAACCATCAAACAATTAGTGGGCAATCAATAACTATTCCAAATAATTTAAATATGAACAAAGAAGATATCATTAAAAAAATCAACAGGCATTTAGGAGTTTTTTACGTGGATGATTATCCATGTTTTTGCACAGAGATTAAACGTGATGATAAGCTAAGAATTTGTTATGTTGAAAATAACAAAAAAGCCTATGTCTATAAGGATGACGATGTGTTTGGAAGCCTAAAATTGAATGAATTGGAGCAAAAATTTATCTTTGCAATACTTTCGTATAATGAAGACCTTCTTGAGTGCCGCTGGGTGGCATCGGAAAAACAAATGGAGAAAGAGCAAAAGTATCGCGTTAGTGTTTGGATAAAAGAGCCTAATCCGACAGGAAAGTAATCAACAATCAAAACTCTTTGGTTGCACTATGGAAGCCTTGATACAATCATTTTTGTGTCAAGGCTTTTTTGTGGATCCGATGAAGTGTTTTTTTTCAAAGAGAATAATGTACCGATGGATTAATAATGTAAATTTGCACCGTCATACCTCTTTAATAAGATGGTGACAGACATATAAGAATAGCGTCGAATTGGCGTTTTATCTGCGGGTTGCTTGAATCTCGCAAATTCCTAACCTATCGCACGGTAAAGCAATGATTCGCGTTCATGGGATTCGTATATCCGATGTTGGTGTTGTGTTTGTATAATACCAACAATCTGTGTATATATGATCCAGCGTGGGCTGCGAGCATTGCTTATCCTCGATAGGTGGGCAATGCGAGAGCCCGAGCAACCGGGATAGGCAAGAGTTCTTGCTCCCACGCTTTTCTTTATGCTCTTAGACTTCAATACAATCGGCTGGCCATGGGAGCCTCTGACGGCAAAAAAACGAACCGCGAGAAGCGCGACCTTGACCTATGCCCGACATACGAATCTTTACCGAGGACTTGAAAATAGCCCAGGCCATCTTACGTAGGGATGAAGCCACCACGAAGCGATACCTGTACCAGCATTGCTATCCGCTTTTCAAGCGATATTTTGACGGCTACTATACCGATTGCGAGAGCTGCATTGAGTTCATCAATGAAATCTATGTGCTCATCATGACCCCAAGCCGAAGGACGGGACGGTGCCGCCTGATGGGTTACCATGGCGAAAGCACCCTGACGCAATGGCTGAAGGTGGTCTGCAAGTTCTACTGTTACAGCCAGTTTGAGGTGAAAAGCAAAAAGCCTGAAACTGAAACGATTTCACCGAAAAACCCAGAAAAAGGCAAGCCAAGTGATAGAATTTGGCCCGAAGAGCCGTCTATAGAAGAAGATCTCAGTATGTTCCAACGCGAGGATGTGGAGGTGATTCTTGGTCTGATGAAAAACAAACGCTATAGCCAAATCATCCGTCTGCGTCATGTTGAATTGAGGACTGACAGGGAAACGGCTGAGGCGCTTGGCATGACTATGGACAATTATTATAACAAACATAGATTGGCGAAGGAGATGTTTGAAAAGACGCTCAGAAAGGAGGAATGTTATGGTTAAGCACTTGCCACATATCAGCATAGAGAAATATGCCGCGTATCTCGACTGCAACTTGCCGGATGAGGAAATACGGCAGATGAAGGCTTTCATCGACAATGATTCTGAGATGCAGGCGGTTTTGGAGACTGACAGCAATATTGAGGCCGATTTTGATTTGGATTTGATTGATAATGAGCCTGTTCCTTTTGAGATGGAATTGCCGTCTATTGAACTTCCCACACTCGATTTGTATTCGCCTATTGAGCAAAGCGGCTTCATTGATGAAATTTTTTCTCTTGAAAGTGATAGTTTTGAGGAGGAAACAGGGTCTATAGAAAATGAAAGAAACAATGAAAAAAAACTAATAAATATGGAAAGAGAAATCTATTATGCAAATGCTCACTTTGGGGAAGACCCGTTAATTGATGTATCGGGAGAAGTTTATCAATGGTATCAAGACACTTGCGCAGTCAAATCGCAACAACTTGTTTTGGAACGTTTTGGCATAGATGTTCCCCAAGAAATGCTTATGGAAATTGCTGAAAACAATGGATGGTATCATGTAGATGGTGGTATGGGTACGCCAATGAATTGTATCGGAAATCTATTAGAGTACTACAATATTCCCACAACATCAGTAGTAGGAGCTAATGTGGGTAATTTAGTTGCCGAGCTTGCGCAAGGCCATCAAATCATCGTTGGGGTTGATTCAGGAGAACTACATCATGGACCAATAAGAGAAACTTTAAGGGATTTTTTCTTGGGAGGTACTCCTGACCACGCTCTAATTGTTGCCGGCATCGACTTGTCAGATCCAAATCATTCTTATGTTGTATTGAAAGACCCTGGCACAGGTGATGTCGCTAAGCCCTACCCACTCGAACAATTCATTGATGCATGGAAAGACTCTCAATGTTTTATGGTATCAACAGACATACCCACTCCAGACTTTAACATGCAGCATATTGCTCTTGGAACAATACAAGGAGTTTCTTTGGATTCATTTCTTGCAGCGAACAATATCCACGATTATGAACATTTGACTTTTGATGTGAATGAGATATTGAATAATTGGATGGATATGGAAAATGATAGCATTGCCAATGAATTATTGGATGACCGGGAATACAACTTCGATGGAGAAGATGATTTTGAGGATTCGTTTTTTGATGAAGATGATTCGTTGGATTCCCACGAAGAAATGAGTTTTGAAGAAGATGATCCTGACTTTGAAGATGACAATGATGATAGTTTCACAATAGAAGACAATAGTTTTGACATATTCTAAATCTACAAATCATGGAAAACATCCGTAAACGAGTTAACGAACTCACCACTAAAGTTATAGAGTTCTCAAGGCAAATGGAAGCCAATGATGCTTTGGCAAAGGGAACTGGGATTTTGGATGTATTGGAGAAGATGACCTCAATATACAACAAAAAGGAGTATTATGCTCTTTTTTCTGGAGAAGTGAAAACGGGGAAGTCTTCTTTAATTAATAGTATTCTTGGTGAAAACATTTGCACGGTGGATGGAGGAGTCTGTACCAACACAAATACCATCGTGCGTTATGGAACAGAAGAAAGAATTACAGTGTATTATGCCGCCAAAGATGGTGAATCGGCAGAACCCCGACCAGATATTATTGATAGAACTAGTATTGATAACTATGTATCTGAGAAAAAAAACAAAAACAACAAAAAAAATGTCCGCCTGATAGTTGTTGAGTTGCCAAATGAACATTTGAAAGGCGGGTTGGTACTTATCGATACTCCTGGTCTTGGCTCTCTTAATCCGCTCCATGCTGCCACAACTTTTTCAATGGCTCCATTAGCCGATGTTATTTTTTTGGTTGGTAGCGGGGAAAGTGAACTGACAGAATCTGAAATATCTTACGTCAAACAGTTGTTGGAGTGTTCAAAGTGTCAGAGTGTCATACATGTCTTGACTCACATGGATCAAGGAAATCCATCTGTTGTTCTTACAAAAAACAAAGAACATCTTTCTGAAGTAAAAGATTGGAAAGAAGGAGAATTGCAATTCTGTATGGTGTCGAATGAAAATCTAAAAAAACACAAAGCAGGTGTCGTTACTGACTATTCTACTACTGGATTTGACAAGTTTTTCCCTTTGTTGGAGACAATAGAGAATAACATTGAAGTGATAATGGCAAAGAGACAAGTAGAATGTCTGTTGAATGCGCTTCGTGATTACGGTAACATCTTGAACACTTTACTCCAATCATTTTCAAGCCCTGAAAAAGCTGCTGCAAAGAAGAAACAGTTGGAGGATGCTGCAGCACGCCTAAACGAAATAAAGAAAGAATCAGGAGCTTGGAAAACCAAGCTGAATGGGGAGATTAAAAAGTTAAATGCTAGAGCTAATAATCGAATTAAAGCAGATTTTGTAGATGTGAAATCTTCCATTGAAGAAAAGCTGCAAATGGATGAATTCATCAATAATCCCGAGCAATTAGGAGGTGTTGTTTCTGGTGCTGTAATTAACAAAACCAACAAATTACAAGATTATCTTTCTGATGAATTTGCCCATACATATTCATGGTTGAAAAAGGAAACAGGCCTTTCAATTATTCAAGAACAACTTGACAATATAGGAGGTGATGCCGAGAAATATACAGTAAGCGATGATATTAAAATCGATAAGGTCTCAATATACAGAAATGCATTTTTAAGCAATGTATTTATGTATGGTACATTAGGAGGAAGTGTAGTCGGCGGTGTGGTTGGAGCTGTTGTTGGTACGGTATTCTTTCCTGGTGTTGGAACTTTAGCTGGGGCTGAAATCGGCGCTGCAATTGCAGGTGCTGTTGGAACATTAATTGGCGGTGTAAGAGCTTTTATTAAAGGGGCTGAACGAGTAAAAGCAGAGAAAAGACGAAAAATCATGGAGGCAATTACTCCTCAGTTAAGTACCTCACAAAGCAACATATCAACAAAAGTTGCTGAAATTATTACTGATGGAGAAACACAATTAATGATTACCTTTAGCAAGGAGTTGGATAATGAAAGTGCGACTTGTGCCAACGTCTTGAGAGGTCTTGATAGCGATAGTCAGCAGCGTAAACAGATAAGTGATAAGAAACGAGAATGTGACAAGTATTTGGCACAAGCGGCTACACTTCATAAAGATTTGACAAAATGAATGAAAAAGCAGGTATAAAAGCTTTTATTGAATCGTTACAAATCGAAGTGCAAAACAACCCCAAATTGTCTGCGGTGTATGATTCATGTAAAATGGCACTTGTTGATTTACAAGGTCCACTTCGTGTTGCTATTACTGGCGTAATCAAAACGGGCAAATCCACTCTGTTAAATGCATTCCTTGGGAGGTATATTGTACCTACTGCTGTTGAAGTAATGACATATAATGTCAATTGGTTTCATCATGTAAAACACTCTGATGACGGGAAAGAAAAAATAGTTGTTCGTATGTTAGATGGGGTGAAATCGGAATACTCAATCGAAAAACTGTCTGAATTTGTTGGATATAGTAGTACTCATAAGGAATTGCTGGATAGTGTGCATTGGGTTGATGTGTATTTAAACCATCCGTTATTGGAAGTGTTTGATTTGATAGATACTCCTGGGTTGGATTCTTTAATGGGTACTGATTCCCAGCATACTCGAGATTTATTGACCAAAGAAGAGAACCGCCCTGATGCCATTATTTATTTGGTATATCCTGAGTTTAAAAGCAAAGATATTACTGCGGTAGCCGACTTCCACGAATCAACAGGTTTGATTTCAGGTTTGAATTCTATTGCCGCCTTAACTCGTGCCGACATGATGGTTCAAAAGTTTGAAGAAGCGGAAGAAAAGATCCGAAGCAATAAGGAAAGGTACGCAGACATTAGGTACTATTTCCTAAACATTTATCCCATTGCTGCATTACCCGCCCAAGCATCATTCATGTTGAATGACTACGATATAGAATTGCTTCGGGAACTTCCGAAAATAAACAATATTGCAACCTTTACGGCAGATTATAATACTTTTGTTGACAAGTTTGATTGGCAAACAAAGGAGATTCGTTCTCATTTATGCACATTGCTATCAATAGACGGTGTTCGTCTCTCAATTGAGTATTTCGAACAAAACCCTATCGCAACCGCCGAAGCCTACAAATCGTATTTGTATGATTTTTCAAGAGTCGAGTTATTGAAATCAATTGTCATAGACCATTTTGGCGGTAGAGCAGATTTTCACAAATGCAATAGGGTTTTATCTCGGTTGAGGAAAGTTTGTGCTAGAACTATACAACAAAAAGAAATTGGGCATGATGTAAGAATAGTTATTCAAGGAATTACTCAAAGAATCAATCAATTGGATTTTGAATTGCATCAGCATTATGCTGAGTATTACATATTGAATGATTATTATAATGGGGAGGATTATTTTACTGAAGACGAGTGGGAAGAGGTGAAATGTGTACTTGGTGAATACGGTAGCGAAGATTTTGAAAGGCTGAATGTTTCAAAGGACACAACTAAAACCGAAATACAAAGCGCATACGACTCATTGTGCAAAACTTGGCAAAAACGCGCTGTAAAATTCGGCTTTATTGGAAATACGCGAGCTAACGAAGTTTCGCTGCAAATAGCAAGAATAATACAATCATATTCTAACAACTTGTGATCATGAAAAAGATAGAACTTGGCAAACTGACTATTGCCACATCGAAAAACAGACAAACGATTGAAAAGTGGAATAAATTGGAGGCCTATGTAGTTGGCAAACGATGTGATAGTCTTGATGATTTGATTGATGGTTTATTTGATTATTGGAAAGACCATATAAACGAACAAACAGACAATCGGCCACGACCTCAATCAACCAGTTCAGCAGAATTGGATGTAGCCAAAGAGAAAATAGAACAACTTGAAAATGAATTGAACCAAGCTAATGAATCTATAACATCACTACAACAAGATTGTTGTGGAAAAGACGAATTGATTCAAACTGCTAATGAAACAATAGCCAACTACAAAATCGAGATTCAAAAACAGGGCAAAAACATTTCTGCCATGACTGAAAGTGCGATATCTTCTGCTGTTTATCTTGAGACGGCAGGCTATAAACGTCAGACGTCAGACATCATTCTGCAAAACATGGAACAACAGATAGAACACTTATTGTCAATAGTTGAAATAACGCCTGTCTCTGGTGTTGGTATGCCTTTTGACAACCAGTTCCAGAAAATCATTACAATCCAAGAAACCGACGACCTCTCAAAAAACAACATCGTTGCTGAGTCATTGGGCAAAGGCTTTAGAAAAGGAGACCAATGCCTGAAAGAGCAGGAAGTTGTCATATATCAGTATAAGGAAAATACGAAATGAAATACTTAGGAATAGATTTCGGCACCATCTGGACGAAAGCTGCGGTTTATGACACAGACACGGGAAGGGGAGTGTTGGTTAACATGGAAGATAGTGTGGCAGCAAACACCGATTTTGAATTATACGGTGGTCAATATGCTTGCCCAACCGCTGTTTTTTTTGATAAAGCCAATAATGTTTATTATACAGGAAAAAAGGCTGTCAGAAGCCGCAATCAAGACCCTGAAAACTATCATGATAAATTCAAGCCATTTTTATCAGGCCCAGAAGCAGGTAGATGGGTGGCTGATGTCGCTTATGTTCTGAAAAATGTTCACGATAGGGCTTGTCAAACTGCAAAAGTCAATTCGTTTAACAAGGTTGTTCTAACCATACCTTCATCCACAATTTGCAACGATTATAGATGGAATGCCATGATGTCAGCAGCACATTTGGCCCAAATAGATTATAATGGCATCGAAATAATTAAGGAACCAGAAGCGGCTGCCTATTCCATCATTAAAGAGAAATCAACCATAAATAACAACGACAAGTTTCTTGTTTATGATTTAGGTGGAGGTACTTTTGATCCAGCATTATTGCAGTTTTATAATGGAACACTTCGTGTCATTGGCGAAAGAGACTCTGCAATTCCACGTGGGAAGAATATTGGCGGTATTTACATTGATGCGTTAATTAATAAGGATTTAGTTCAAATGACACCCTTTTTTCAGGAAGTAGTGGATTTGTTGATGTCTATGCCTATGGATGAATATGGCCGCCCGATTCGCAATGAAACTGTTTCCATTAGAGACTATGTTGCTGCAATGAGGGATGTTGACAAACTATCCCAAATTCCCATAGATGCTAAACACCAATTATCAACTGGAATAACGGAATACCACAAACAAGAGTTTGGATTATTTGATTATCACCTTTCTCTTGATGATTATAACGAAATGATAGAACCTCTTATTGATGACACAATTCAATGTTGTGATGTTCTGTTGGCTGATTATGGCTGGGAATGGAAAGACATCAAAAAGGTATTTTTAGTTGGAGGATCAAGCGTTATCCCATTGATAAAGAAAAAACTGGTACGAAAGAAGACCATAGAGGGTGCCATGTTTGAAATTCCTTCTTTTGATTCATACGATTATCTTTATGCAGTTGCAAAAGGAGCCGCGATGTTTGAGGTATTGAAGCCTACGCCAGCTCAGAGGTTACAATTTGGTCTACAATGCCTAAACAATAAAGAGTATGATGAAGCGGAGTTTCAATTCACAGAAGGAAGCCAGTATTATTGGCTTGGATTGATGGAGTACGAAGGATTGGGAAGAAGAAAGTCTTATCGCAAGGCATTTGAAATCTTTTCAATGTTGAATAATGATCCATTGTGCTTGTTCATGGTTGCATTGATGTATTTTAGGGGAGAAGGGGTTAAAAAAAATGATACAAACGCATTAGAATACGCGAAGAAATTTTTTGGACTCGGTTTCAATAATAAAACTGTAAAAGACAAAGCGAGTGTCTTGTACAATGTGTTGGTCGGCATGGCTTCACAAACACAAATAGAAATGGTATATAATTCAAAATTTCATTTATTATGGAACATTCAGAGATAATTCAGCAATTAGAATTGTTAAAACAAGAAATTGAGGAACTTAAACAATCAGTTGTGCCTATTGGTACAATTGGAGCATTTGCAATGGAAAAAGTTCCAAAGGGATGGTTGATATGCGATGGGAAAGAATATAGAATTGAACTCTTTCAAGAGTTGTTTGATACTATCGGAACAACTTTTACTCCAGAAGAAACAACGTTAGGATTTTTCTGCGTTCCTGACTTGCAAGGAAGATTCATTCGTGGTTGGGATATGGAAGGAAATGTAGATCCAGAACGGGAGCTGGGAGATTACCAAGAAGATGCAATACAAGGGCATTCACACAAAGTATATATTGATAAAACCTTGAAAACCGATTCTTCAGGAGAACACCACCATAAAGTATATTATCATTCTCATGCAATTACTAATGGTGCGTTCAGTTCATACACGGTTTTTGAAGTGTCGTATAGCGATAGTGATTTCTCTTATTCGGATTCAGGCAAAGGAACGACTTCAGAAGGCAGTCATACACATAATATGCGTTTGAAGATTGATGCAGGTACATCTGGGGCGGTTAGTTCTAATTATGGAAAAGTAAAGGCAGACAATGAAAACAGGCCAAAAAACATCGCTTTATTATATTGTATTAAAGCAAAATAATCAAAGTTATGGAATGCATCAATGAAAGTTGTAAGAGCACGAATGTGATTGTGCTAAAAAAGGCTGAAACTACGGTAACAAAAAAGGTTGGGGATGCCTTATGTATTGCAGTTGGCTCGCTTGGTTGTCTTGTTCGTGGACTTCATTATGCCGCAGGTAAGTATGTGACACAAAAAAACATGGATTTTAATAAAAGTGCAAAAAAGACATACAAATGCCTTATGTGTGGAGGCACATGGTCGGTAACGGATTGGTAATAATGTTAGGACAAAAACCTGACTGATATTGGTGGATACTTCATCTAAAAAAGGAATTGTGCCGTGTTCGAATAGCACGGCTCTTTTTTTCCAAAAATTTGATCTAAGGTGATAGGTTTTGCCCGTCGTTTCTGTCTATATTGTCAGAAAACGACAATAAAGCAAATCTGAATCAATTTTGCACCTTCCCCTAATACGAGGGAAGGCTGCACGGGAATAATACACTCAAAACTAATCCATTAAAACAGTAAAGATTATGAGCAACAAACAAAAAACAGAGATGGGCAATCCGAAAAAAGACGGAGCCCTTAAGCAAGCTGCCCGTTGGGTGGCCAAGATGTTCGGCTACAAGGCCGAAAGCAAGTTCGGAAGATTCGTGTGGCGTGTGTTTGCAACAAGTGCGGCGGTTGTCGCGCTGATAGTCTCCATCGTTCTTGTCATCAATGTCTATAACGGTATAGACCGTGCATGCAAGCGGCGTGAATATCGGCGCATGGTGAACAGCCCGACCTATCTTCACCCTTATGGCAACCAGTATGTCAGCCCCTTCGTAATCTATCACGACGACTATCCGGGCTACCTTTACAACACGACCCTTGGACAGCGCACGGCAACAGGCATCCAATGGGTCTGCAAGTCATCCGATGGCGACAGCCTGAGTTGCTTCTCTTCCTCCGAAGAACGCAAGCGTGGCTATTTCAACCGTTTCACGGGTGAGGTGGCAATTCCAGCACAATACGAAAAGGCTTGGATCTTCTCTGAAGGTGTAGCCTGCGTGATGGAGAAGGGAACACTGCATTTCATCGACCACAGGGGACGGAAAGCGATAGACAAAGATTTCCCTTATACCAATCGCATCGATGACTACTGCTTCCACAACGGTTTGTGCCAGATGTTGGGCGACGGCGACCGTATTGGCCTCATCGACAAGCAAGGCCATTGGGTGGTCAGTCCTGAATACTATGAAATGGCATTCGACACGAAAGGCTTTTGGTTGGTTCAAGACCGCGAGTGGAACTATGGCCTGTTTGATGCGAAAGGTCAGATGCTTCTGCCGATAGAGTACGACAACATCACCGTTCACCATGAGGATAGCCGCATTTTCGTGTGCCGCCTCGACCATCTCAACCAGGTGCTGGACTTTGAATGCAACATCATCAATCCATGCAACTTCGATGAGGTCGAGAAAATGGAGTATTCCACCGATGAGTATGACGAGGAAGGCATACTGAAATCAGCCACGGCCAACTGTCTGAGATACCGCACCGCAGATTGGAGCTACGGTTTGATGGACAGGAACGGCAACATCATCACGCCACCATCCTATTCGAGCATTGAGGCCATTGGTCCAGACCGCTACCATTGCGACGGCTCCAACGGCTCGGTGATTTTGGACAGCAGGGGAACGAATGTGGGGAGAAACTATAAAGATTATGATATTTTGAAGGGCTGCAAGGCCGTGACGACGGCTTGCAGCCCGATTTAAGAAGAATTGAATTAAAAACTGAATCGTATGAAAACTACATTAGTAACAGTTATGCTGATGCTGGCACTTGCTGCCTCAGCCCAATCCATTGACACCATCACCGTGCAGCTTTCACCGGACTATTTGGACTTCGACAGGGTGAAAATCGAAGTCGCATTGCATCAATATGATAGCGTCATGTACGGCGACCTCAAAGAATATCCTTTCGGCATCGTGTTTCAAGATGGCAAAGGTGGCGTTTATGATTTCCGAAATGCCAAATTAGTGACGGAAATCATCTACGAGAACCTGACCTATGCCGGCAAGAAAGATGATGATGACGACATCTATCATTTCTTCCGTTGGGAGGATGAGGAAACAATAGGGAAAATGTGTGTTTCGGAATCGGATGCTGGTGTTGTGTCCATTGGATATAAAAAGGAAAAAGAGGAGTGACAAATTCAAATCTTAAAGGTATGACACAATCGAACAATGAAGGCTCAAATGGATGGAATCTTTCCAGCCTTTGGGAGAAAATCAAGGCCAACGCAATACGTTTTGGTCGTGGCACAACGCGCCAGGTGCTGCTGATGTATTATGTGCTGAAAAGCAAGGAAACGCCACGGGGTGACCAAATTGATAGTTTACTCGGCTTTGGCCTATCTCATTCTGCCCATCAACCTGATTTCGATGAGACGGCATCCTATCATTGGTTGGTTTGACGAGGCGGCTTCCATCGCCGTAGCTTTTCAGAAAATCCGTCAGAACATCACGTCTGAAATGGAGGAACAAGTAGAACAAACTCTTGATAAATGGTTTGCGGAGTATGTTGCTTATGAGGCGGTTGGATAATCTCTTGAATGGTCAAATTTTAGAAAAGGTATTGGCATCTCTGATTCGGGAAATGACATTTATTACTAGAGCTTAAAAGAAAGTTGACTGTTTAAAGTTAAACAAGTTGGATAGAAAACGCCTCAGAATAAGGAATCAACTGGTTTCCCTCGCGGTAATGCTTCCAAGCGTCTTCCAAGTGGCTTTTGTCTATCACCTCTTGTGAGCTGATGGGCTGGATTTTGGCCAAAACTGCGCCAAGCGTTTCAAGTTCCTGTTTGTTAAATACGCTTGTGTCGCATGAACTGCAACTCAAACGGGTGCTTTCCATGTCGTGCGCCACCACGATCCTCCTTGCTGATGCCGTCGATGTTGTCGTAGACGGTGTCGTAATGGACGGGAACGGGACCATATTGGATGGCTTGGTATTGCAGCCCGTTGATCGATTGGCCGTGCAGTTTGTAGTGTAGGAAATCGGCGTAGAACATCTCCTTGTTGAGCTTTGTGGGAAACAGGCTGCCTTCCTTGAAAATGAAGAATTTGACCATCTCGGATACTTTTTCGACGTTCATCTGGCCAAATCCATTATACACGGAGCGGCGTATGTCGCGGTAGATGAGCCGTTTTTGGGCCTCGTTTTCGGGCTTTACTTCCGAGGCCAAGATGGATTGATACACCTTAGTGTATTCGGTTTCGTCAAATTCGGCTCGGCTGTCTTCCAACAGATGAAGCATAAACTGGCGGTTCATGGCTGCCGAAAGCAACTTTCCGTTGGATTCGGAAGGCATCTGCCCCTTTTCGTATTGCGCATATTGGTTGACTCCAAAACCGAGAATCTTGTTGATTTGTTGGTAATTCAAACCATAATGCAATCGTATACCTTTGATTTCCTCTGGAAACGGAATGCCATGGTTCACGCGGTATTGGGAATAGAGTTCGTTGAATAGGAGTTCGTCTTGCTCGGTTGTCGTAAAGCGTTCGCCGGTGTCTTCGCAGACATAATAGCGTACATGAACCGAAAGCCGTTCTTTCCTGAATTCATGCACTTCCACGGTGCTGATTTCCTTGACTTTTCCACCGGTAAAAGGGCTTTTGATGTCGACGTATTTTTCCATGTTATTCATCCTTTCTATATGCGTAGTTTATAGGATGCTCCGCGATGTGGAACGAAATGCAGAAAAAACAGTCCGAGAAAAGCCTCGACTTCTTGTTTTGTCCTAATCATGAATGATTGAGTTTGCGCTGCAAAGATAGGAAACAATTTTGAATAAATCCATTTTAAAATGATAAATTTCAGTAAAAACACACTTTTTAATATAGAATGAGCATCCTGTTGTTTATCGAAGATTCCTTATAAAGCATTGCATAGCCATGCCGCTTAGTGCCAAGGAATGCGAAAGTGCTTCTTGGCTTTTTTGTTCCTTTTTTCGAAAAAAATGTGGTTTTTGAGCCTCTATTTCTCGGAAAAAGTGTGTTTTTGATGCGTAATTTGAAAGTGTTGAATATTTGACATTCAAAAAGATGGTTTTTCCCACCTGTTATGTGTTGTTTTTGTGAAAGGCAGTTCCATTGTTTCGACCTCTGCACAATAAAACGCCTCGTATTGAGTTGGAAATAAAACTTTTGTCATGAAAAACAGACTTTTGGATCTTGTCATGGTTATGGCGGCGCTTTTGGGCACGCTGCCTCTTGTCGCTCAGAACATCATCGTCAATGGTGGCTTTGAACAAGGGAATACGGGGTTTGATACGGAATACAACTATGTCGGTTCAGGGACCG
Source organism: Bacteroidales bacterium (assembly GCA_017439405.1). Taxonomy (GTDB): domain Bacteria; phylum Bacteroidota; class Bacteroidia; order Bacteroidales; family F082; genus Limimorpha. Next base: position 34,377 of record JAFSJF010000142.1, on the reverse strand, counting down.
TGGGCGAGGGCTGCTATTGCGTTGACAACACGGCCTCGGGTCATGCAGGCGGCGTCGCATGGTATCCTGTTGTGGGCTATGGTGGTTCCGGCATGTATATGCTTGTCAATGGATTTGGCAATACGGCGACTTATCCGAAAGCGGTCTGGAAACAAACGGTCAACGTGACTGCCCAAACCGATTATACTTTCTCCTGCCAGTTGGCCAACTTGTCGCAAGAATTGCTGTTTCTCGACCCTTTGCCTGCAGTCATCCAGTTGAAAATCAACGGGGCCAATGTGGGTGAATCGCTTTCTTTGAACCCCACCAACTATAATTGGCAACTCATGACCCGTACGTGGAACAGCGGAAATTATTTCGGGCCAGTCGAAATTGAGATCTGTGATCTTTACCAAAGCAACCCCGGTCTTGGCGACGACTTCGGCCTCGACGAGATATCCTTCGTCCCGAGTGTGGTTTACGACGCCACAGCAAACGGCGACCAGGCCGGGCCAGTATGCCTGAGTGCTTCGGTTGACATTGATGTCTTGGCAAACGACGACATTCAGCCCAATGCCACCGATGTCATCGTCAGCGTGACGAACAATCCCTTGCATGGAACGGCTGCCGTGCTGACGGACAAAAAGATAAGATTCACTTACACCGACGGAAGTTTTGCGGGCTTCACCGACCAGTTCCAATACCGTGTGAACAACCACGGTGTGACAAGCGAGGCCATGGTGACTGTCAGCTTGTGCCGGCTGCCTACGGTGGGCAACGTCACAGCCCCCAGCGGTATCTGCGCGGGCGAGAGTTTCGACTTGACCTTGCCTTCCATCGAAGACAACGGCTCCGGTCTTATGGGTCAAGGCTGGGAAATCGCTCCTTCGCCGACGGGGCCGTTTGTGCCGTTGACCAACAACGACATTCCTTTTGACTACAACGGCCACTATCTTCGATACGTGGCCATAAACAGCTGTGGCACTGGTTGTTCCGATGTGGTGCAAGTGACGGTCTTTCCCACCGATCCGACTTACGAGGCCATTACGGCCTGCGACACCTACGTTTGGAATGACATCGTTTGCGACCACACATGCGATACCACTGCGCAAGTGAACACCGAGTACGGTTGCGAAATAACCGCGCATCTGCATTTCACGTTGAATGAGGACTATTTCATCGAGTCGCAAACGGAGACTTCTTGCAATGAATTTGTTTGGCGAAACGAAACACACTATGTGTCAGGTGTTTATAACGATACGGTCTATAATCCCAATCCCATTGAGTGCGACAGTGTCTATATCCTTTACCTGACCATCAACCATGAGCCGGAAATCGTGGGCGACATCGTACCGCCCCCTGGAATTTGTGCGGGAGATGTAATTCAAGTCGTTGAGCCTCAATACGAACTGAACCATTCAGAGGGAGGCTTGCCGCAATGGGAATACGCCACAGCACCCGAAGGCCCGTTCAGCTTGCTCGATCCTTCAGGAAACGGCCTGCCATACGGCGACTATTACCTCCGTTTCACGGTACATAACGGTTGCGGCGCTGACTCTTCCAACGTGGTGCCTTTCAGGGTGAACGACGTGCCCGAGGTGCATGGGACTTTGTCCGCGTTGGAGGTTTGCGAGGGCTTCCCCATGGACTTGCCCGATCCTGAGGTCGTTTGGAAAAACGTGGACGAGAGCGACCGCCTGACGCAATGGCAGCTCTCGCCCGACGGCGACAACTATGCTGCATTCGACCCGGCCATGCCCATGCAGGCCATGCACGACGGCTATTGGGTGCGCTTCATGGCGCGCAACTCCTGCGGTGAGGGCTATTTGGGTCCAGTCGTGGTGTCGGTTTTGGTCGTCGATGACATTTGGGACACCATCCCTGCCTGCAACAATTATGTCTTACCTTGGGGTGAGACGATTACACAAAGCCAAATGATTGACACTGAGATAGTAGAGCCTTGTCCGCACTTGCTGCACCAGTACGTTATGATTCATCATAGCGACACGGTGCCGGAACCGGTTATCTCGTGCCAGGATGTGTTTGAATGGCACGGGCAGACCTTTGAACGCAGCGATGAGATGCAAATCGCCTATTGGGAGACATCCAACATATATGGTTGCGACAGCGTGGTGGAACTTCGGCTGAGTTTCGGCGACTATGCTGCCATCACTGAGACGGTGACGGCTTGCGAAGAGTACACTTGGCCAAGGACGGGGGCGCAATACTTTGAAAGCCAATTGGATTCATTGTTCATTCAAGGTAGCGGGACGGTATGCGACTCAATGATTTACCTCAACCTTACGATAGGGCATGATGTCAGCACGGAGGGCGATCCGTGGACGGAATGCGCTGGTTTTGAATGGAATGGGATTACTTACTACGAAGATGGCATCGTTTATGAGACCCTGCAAACAGCCGTCACGCATTGCGACAGTGTCGTTTCGCATCCCTTGACCATCTTGCAGCCTCGCGACTCGGCATTTTACCGTACCTCATGCAAGCAGATTGTTTGGCACGGCCAGTATTGTGGCGAGGAAGGCGACTACACTCATGTCTTTGAGTCGCAGCAAGGTTGCGACAGCCTTGTCCTGACCATGCATTTCAGCTTTGCGGAAGAGATAAAGGTGGATAAGGATACCACCATTTGCATGCCTTTCGATTGGTACGGCAACTGGTGCGACACCGACGGCGCTACCTATTCGCATACTTTCATGACCCCTGAAGAGTGCGACAGCACGGTTTTTCTGCACTTGACGGTTGGCAAGCCATATTCGGGACAGCAGTTCAGGACAGTTTGCGACAGCGTGACCCTGTTTGGGGTGTTTTATGGGCCTGGAAACTACCTGATTCCACTTGATCCCATGGTGGGACAAAATGGCTGCGACAGCATTGTCACCATCAACCTTTTCGTCCGCTCGATGGACGATGTCGGTGAAATCCAAGGCGAGAGCAACGTCTTTGTGGCCACGAACCTTATCTCTGGAATCTATAGCTATACGCTTGATGTTGATGGAATTATAGGCAATGTGCAATGGAGCTTGAGCCATCCTGACTGGGCCATTGTGGACCAAGACTCGATGACATGCCGTATATTGGTGACCACATCGGGCCATGCAACGCTCAAGGCGACATTCCGCTTGGACTGTGGCGAGGTGGAACGCACCTTCGACATCCAATCTGGGTTTTTCGACCTTGATGATCGTCTGTCGGTTGCGGCAAGAGTGTTCCCCAATCCGACGCAAGGTTCGCTGACGGTGGAAGCCGAAGACATCCGACGTGTCCGCGTCATCGACATGCTGGGCCAAACGTGCCTTGAGGAACAGTTCGGTGGCTCCGAAAATGCCACGATTCAGCTCCACTCCCTGCCGTCTTCAGTGTATCTGCTTGAAATCCAAACGGAAAAAGGAAGGACGATGCGAAGGTTCGTGTTGTGCAAATGAAATCTTTTTGTGGCATTGGAAGATTTTTCATACATTTGCACGAAATTGTAAAATGGTTTTTGATGAGCAAGCATTTTTTCCTATTGGCCGTATTCGCTTTGTTAGGTTTGATGGGTTTTGGCCAGCCCGTCGTCATCACGCCGCCCTCGGCTAACATCGAGCCGGGTGGGTCGGTGACGCTAACGGCCTCAGGGGCCACCTATTACCAATGGTCGCCCGCAACGGGCTTGTCAACGACGGAAGGCCCCGTAACGGTGGCTTCGCCCATGGTGACGACCACTTATACCTGCGAGGGTTATGCCCCTGGTGCCGAGAGCGTCAACAACGGTGACTTCGAACAAGGCAACACGGGCTTTACGTCGGCATACCAATACAACAGCAACCTCTGGTCTGAGGGTACCTATTACATCGACAGTGACGCCAGCCTGCACCATGAGAATTTCCACGGCTATGGCCATGGCGGTTCAGGCAACTTCATGATGGTAAACGGCGCCACCAATCCAGGCACCAACGTCTGGACCCAGCAGATTAACGTCCAGCCCAACAAATGGTACGCTTTCTCGACTTGGGCCTGTACGTTGGCCGGTAGCGCCAATCAAGTGGCTTTGCTCCAGTTCAGCATCAACGGCAATCAAATCGGCGAGGTGTTCTCGGCACCTCCGCAGACCATGGTTTGGGAGCAATTCTATGAGCTTTGGCATAGTGGCAACTCCACAACGGCGACCATCACCATCCTGAACCAAAACACGGGCGGCGACGGCAACGACTTCGGTTTGGACGACATCTCGTTCCGTGAGTTGGTGATGGTCGGCAACCCGACTTGCACGGTATATGTGAATGCCATGACCGCCACTGCCACTGCCGATGACGCCGAGTTATGCGAAGGCGAAACGACCACGCTTCATGCACTACCCACCGGCGGCTCGGGCAACTACTCCTACAGCTGGACTCCAGCCAACTCGCTCAATAATCCCAACACGCAGCATCCCGAAGCCATGCCGCCCGTGGGCACCACGACCTATACTTGCCACATCACGGACAACAGTTGGGGCAACGCTCAGGACGTGAGCGTCACTGTCATGGTCCATCCTGACGAGGAAGAGCATGAGCATCAGACCATTTGCCCAGGCGACAGTTACGATTTCTACGGCACGGCAGTGAGCGAGCCAGGCCTGTATGAACACCATGAGCTGACCCAATTCGGCTGTGACAAGGCCATTTTTCTGGACCTTGACCACTGGCCTACATACGATGAGACTACCATCAGGGCATCCATCTGTCCGGGTGAGACTTACACTTTCTATGGCACCACCTACAACGAGACCTGCCAGCAGGCCTATACCGACCAAACCATTCACGGTTGCGACAGCATTGTCCGATTGGATCTGACCGTTTGGCCCGAACACGAGGTGACGGTCATGGAGGTGTCGGTTTGCCCCGAGCAGCTGCCCTACAGCTTCTACGGCGAGGAATACTACGGTGCGACGGACGTGACGGTGACGGACACGGACATCCATGGCTGCGACAGCGCGGTTCGGCTGGTGCTGACCGTGAACGACTACTACGTGCCGCCAACCGAAGTGGTTTACAGCTGCTACGAGACCACTCCGTCATACACCTGGACCCCCATCGGAGACTACCAATTCACCTTCACCGAGAGCGGCTTCTACACCGACACGCTGCCGACAGACAACTGCGAGGGTGTCTTCACCCTCGATTTGAACTTTATGAAGGTTCCCGAAGAGGTCCTGTACGAGCCTGTCGTTTGCGACAGCTACACCTGGCCCGTCAACGGGCAGACCTACACGACGACGTGCGACGACTATTATTACGAATCGATGTCGCCCTATCCGTGCCAACGGACCTACCATCTGCACCTGACCGTCAACCAGCAGGAGCACCTCGACCCCGTCCACATCAGCGACGGAGGGTGCGACAGCGTTTCGGTGAACTGGTTCGGTCACGACACGGTGTTCTACCAGAATACGGTACACCAGTTCACCGGCTATACGGAGGACGGATGCTACCGCGAGCAGACCTACTACATAGAGAACATGCGGTACACTCCGGAGTCGGACGGCATCCGATGCTCCGACGCGGGCGCAGTGGTGTGGGGCGACACCGTCGCGGTGGTCACCAACACGGAGTTCTTCTCGTTCCAATACGACTTCATGGTCAGGGAGAAGCACTCGGAGTGCGTATGGGACACGTGCGTTTGGAGCATCAGCAAGCCGTCGTGGGCCATTGAGAGCACCCCTGTTCCCGAGCTTGTGAACGGGAAATACCAAAGCCATTGCAGGGTGTTTGTTGCCGACCGCGACGAGGACTACGTTGTGCTGAAGGCCAGGGTGAAGAACGAGTGCGGAGCCGAAGAATACGCCTTTTACCTCAAGTCGTCGTTCCTCGAAGTGGAGGAGAGGGAAAGCGTCAGCCCCAGGTTCACAGTCGTGCCCAACCCCAACAATGGCGATATGGAGCTGCGCTTGGAGGGCTTTTCGGGAAACACCAGCGTCAAAATCTACGACATGACCGGCAATCTGGTGGACCAGTTTGAAACCCTACAGGAACCGGAGGGGCAGACGTTGCCTTACAACTTGCAAGGCCATGCTTCGGGCGTTTATTTCTTTGTCGCGACAGGCAAGGAGGGGACGGTGGGCAGAAAGATAGTCGTTGAACGATAAAGCCACGAAGAGATGAAAGCAAACAACGTCATTTTGGGTCTCGCGTTCCTCTTGTCAGGAGTGTCGTTAGGTTCATGCACCAAAAACGACGACACCACCCTCATTCCCATCGGGACGGAGTATTACATCGAAGACATCCTCGCGGTGGTGCCCGATTCGGCGTTTTGGGCCAGTTTCGGGAACGTCCATCGAGGCCCTGTACCGCCCAGTATTGCAGGCTCGTATTTGATTGCCCCACGGCTGCGCGTCGGAACCAATGTGCCAGGATTGCCCGCTGAATTGGTGGAGCCTAACGTCAATCTTTGTTTCAACAAGCAGCACAATGGCATTGTTGTAATGGATTTGAACGAAACTTCTGGAAACGTGACGGATACAGTCTTTGTGATGGGTAGCGGATCAGATTTCACGGCCTATTGCATCGAGGACAAGAGCTACGACATGACTTTGGGCGGCATAAGCTACCATGTGGATTGCAGGCGAGGCATCGTCATGTCGGGAAAGGTCACGACAACCGGGATTTCCGACTTCCGCTATGCCACGATTGTCATGGCGGCGGAAAGCCAGCCGACAGGTGCACCCATTCAGGAAGTCGGCTCATATTTTATATATAAAGACAGTGACAACTTGGCGGAACGTTTGACAAATTGAGCGTATGAAAAGGACTTGGATTCTTCTTTTGGTGTTGGCGACAATGTCTGTGGAGACACAGGCACAGAGCAGTCGTAACTCTCGAAAGCAATTTGAGAACCAATGGATTAGCATGGGCGTGAAAGGTGGCGTAACTGTCTCTCAAATGCTATATTGGCACAATGAAGCCTTGGCCCGACTGCCTCAGGATACGGTTCTCTCTCCCGTATTTGGAGTTTTTGCCGACATTCCGTTGGGTTCGGCGCTTTCCGTTGCGCCAGAGGTGATGTTTGTGAAACATGGCATCGGCATGAGTTATTCGCATTATTCGGGTGTGCATGTGGACTACACGATGCGTCTGAAGCACCTCGACTTGCGTGTTCCTTTGGAATTGCGCTGGCCTGTGGCTCCGTGGCTTCAACCCTATTTGGCCGTCGGCTTGGAGGGGGGCATTTGCCTCGGCGACTCCATTCGCATGTTACGAACCCCACCTTCTGCCTATAGTGACATAGCTCTCAACTCCACCATCGCCGTAGGTGAGGCCAACATGAGCCTGCTTCATGCTGGGGCCTTTGTCGGGCTGGGTCTTCGCAGCAAGGTGGAAGTGGGCGGTCGCGACGTGCTGTTGAAACTCTCCGCAAGCTATCATCAGGGCCTGACCGACACCTATTCCGCCAAGGAGAGACAAGGCTCCTCAAACGCAGTCAACGTAAATGCCTACCAAATCACGGGAAGCAGGCTGCCGCAGGGCCTTGAGCTGACTTTGGGCATCGGCCTGTCGCTGAAATCGCACGACATGGACGCCTGTGCCACCTTCGCCCGCGACCGAATCCGACACCGAAGCCGAGGACATTGGTTCGGTTTCTGAAGATTTTCGTAAATTTGCCGCCCTAAACAAACCGAAATGCGATTCCTCTATCCCAATATGCTTTGGGGCTTGTTCGCCCTGCTCATCCCGATAGCCATCCACCTGTTCAACTTCAGGCGACACAGGCTCGTGTATTTCAGCAACACAGCTGTGTTGCGCAGCATCCAACAGGAAAATGCCAAGACACGCAAACTGAAATACTTGGTGACGCTGCTGTTGCGATGCCTCTTTATCGTGGCCTTGGTATTTGCCTTCGCTTTCCCCTATCGACCTGACAAGCAACTGAATGTGAACACGGCAGACAACCTTGTAGGCATCTACATTGACAATTCGATGAGCATGAAGAGCCTATCGCAGCGCACCACTTTGTTGGAGGACGCAAGGCAGTCGGCAAGAGACTTGGTGCACAAGCTCAATCCCTCGAACCGTTACTTGTTGATGACCAACAACTTCGAGGTGCAGAACGAATACCCGATGAATCAGGAAGAGATGCTCGACCAACTTGACCGCATGAATCCTGACGGCCCTCCTGTGCCAATGGGCGAGGTGATTGACCGATTCGTGATGCTCACAAAGCAGCAAGGTTTTGAGACCTCGACTTTGTTTGTATATTCTGACTTTCAGCGTAATACATCTGACCTTTCGGCGGCCAAGGCCGACTCTTCCATGCAGGTCGTGGTGGTTCCCATGATTCCCGAGTTTACAAGCAATGTCTATATCGACACGGTGTGGCTCAGCTCGCCGATTGTGCAACCTGGTTTGGCTAACGAAATCAACGTCCACGTCGTCAACCAAAGCGACAAGGAAGTGAAAGGCCTTCCCGTCAGCTTTACGATGAATGGCTCGACGGCGGCCTCAACCACGGTTGACTTGGAGAAGAATGGCGATGCCGAAATCGCGATGCAGTTTGTGGCCGATGGCACTGACGAGAAACGCTGTAGCGTCGGCTTGATGGATCACCCAATCACCTTTGATGATTCCTTCCTTTTCGTAATCAGCATAAAACCAAGCCTTTCCGTTGTTGAATTAGGCAGCGATAGCCCATATTGCCCACTGATTTTCGGTGACGATGAACAGTTCCGCTACACCTTGATGGAACCTTCTCGCTTCGATTTGAACACCCTCTCACAAGCCCAATTGCTCATCGTGAACGAGAACGCCAACCTCAATGAGACCTTGCAACAGACACTCCTCGATGTCGTTTCAGACGGGGCAAGCCTCGTGGTGTTCGCCTCTTTGGACGACCCTGAAAACAATCGTTATCTTTTTGATCGATTGGGACTTGCGTTGATGGAAACCGACACCAACGCCACGGCGGCAGAAGACTTGGCTTTGCAACACGCGTTTTTCAGCGACATGATTCTCGACCTGCCCCAACACCCTGATTTGCCGAAAGTGAAACGTCATATCAGGCTGAAATCAAACGGTCTTGCCACACCTTTGCTGACATTGCAGAATGCCGACCCCTTGCTGCTTACGGAGCAAGTAGGGAAGGGACATGTCTTCGTTTTCGCCACGGCGCTGCGCCCCGAATGCAGCAACTTGGCCGACAACGCTTTGTTTGTCCCAACGATGGTCAAGGCGGCTTTGTTGGGAGCGCAAACGGGAAAGGCCTTTTATACCATAGGAGCTGATAAAGTCCTGGTTTTAAGTGATATCAGTCTTTTGGGTGACCGTCAGTTCCTATTTGCCAACGCCGATCGCAGCTTTGAGTTGATGCCCGCCACGGAAGTGAGGAACAACAAGGTCTGTCTTTATCTCAATGACGACCTGCCTTCGGCTGGTTTCTACGACCTGATCGTCAACGACACACTGAATCGAGTGACGGCTTGGAATGAGAGTCGTGTGGAGTCGCGCATGGACTTCATCGATCGTGCCGAAATCGAGTCGGCCATGAAGGAAGCCGGCTTCAACGTGGCCGCCGTCTTGGACATCACCGACTTCGCCACCAATGATTGGGTTGATGCCATGGCGCGGCAGTCTTCGCAATGGAAGCTCTTTGTACTCATCGCATTGTTGGCATTGTTGGCCGAATTGGCAGTGCTGCGGTTCTGGAAATAATCCTTGGCGATTGGGAATCGTCGGGCAAAAGGCGTTTTGGAATATGGCTTTTCCACATGGGTTCAGCGATTCATTTCACTTCGATAAAGCAGTCGTCTTCTTGGGCATAGCGCAACTGCTTCTTGTAAGGGTCGTAGCGCAGCAGAAGCTGATACATGGCATTCTGTTTCTGTAGTTTGGCTTTCACATAGTCGTTCAACATGTAGTCATAGGTGTAGCCAGCGTAAAGCTTTCCGAGATAGACGGCATAATTGTAAACGTCTTTAAGCTCAAGTGTGTCGATGGAATACGAATAATCCAAGTTGCCCGACCAAAACGAATAGTCCGTCTTGGAGTCGAAGCCGTCTATGAGGTTGTGCTCGCAAAACTGTACGGGTCGCCACTCGCCATCGTTGATCTCGAACCACGAAGCCACGTTGACGGTGTTCAGCGGGTGCTTGTAGCTGAACTCGTCCGTGTCGCTGAACAGATAGTCCTCATATTCAGTGATGCGCCCCGAAATCTCCATGCGCGAGAGCATCACGAGCCAATGGACGGAGTCAACTTGCACGTTGTCAGCGTCTTCAGGGACATATACGTCAAGTCCGTAGGCACGAAGTTCGTCCGCATATGCACCATACAGCACATCCAAGAACAAGTCGTAGCTAAATCCTTGAAGCACATCGGTTTGCTTGCCGTACTGGGTGTTGTATTCCACCCTCACGTCGGCCTTTTCGGGGAAATACACCGCCACTCGGGTTTGGGATTGCTCGGCCATGAAGGTCTTGGCCAATTTCAACTCGGTTTGGCAACTTGTGAACAAGGAAGACACCAAAACAAACAAAATCAGCATATTGACACGGAACTGCGAGACACGGTAAAAGGGACTTGGGGTCACCGTTTCGCGCCTCGCGTCTCGAACTCTTGCGTCCTTCAACTTATCATTCATTTTCTCCATCACTTAACTCATTAAACAGATCCATCTGGACTCCGTCGCCCTTAGGTTCGACAATTACCAATGGGACGTCGGCAGGATTGACGGACATTTTTTCGCTGCTTTCCTTGAGCAGTTCTTCGCATTCGTTTTCAGCCGTCTCCAATCCTTCTTCGCTTGGTTCTGGTTGGAAAGGCTCCAAAAACCTAAAATTATCTATCTCTCTGGTTGACAGTCGTTTGCCTTTTGCCTTGTAGCTCTTTATTCCAATAAACTCAGCCACGTTTAGCTCTTCATCGGGGAAGCTGTTGCCTGCATCGCTGACCTTGAAGCTCAAGTTCAGGCGCGGCAAGGTGTCGGTATTCAAGCCCAAGTATTTTGCCTCAGCATGTTCTCCGATGAAGGAAATCCTGCTGTTCAGCTTGGTCTCGGCCTCGATGCAGAAACGCTTCAGGTACATCTTCTGCGTTTCGCCTTCGACATAGACGACGGAGAAGACTTCGTCCGGATCGAACTTGCGGATGTCCACCATGTCGTCGTCGAAATGCGTACTGAGGTCGAAACCCGAAATCTTGAACTCGCCGTTGCTGAAAACCTGCAAAATCTTGTCCTCGCCCTTGAAGGCACCAAGGCATTGTCCACGCTTGTCGGCGTTGAGGCGGCGTACCGTATCGTCATACCAGATCTCACGTGCCTCAAGCGTCGAGACACCTTCGCCACCCTTCTTGATCTCCTTGACCTCGTATTTCGTGAGCAGATTGCCGCGTGCGTCGCGCCCCTTGACGGTCAGATTGGCAAAGTCGTAGTCGATGGTTTTCTGCTTCTTGTTAAACAGCACCAGAGTCACCTTGATGACCTCCGCCTCGCCATTCGGGTTCGACGAGAAATAGCGCACCTTGGAGTTGGGCTTGCCTTGCGTGAGGTCGTATTCCTTGTCGCGGGTGACACCTTTCACTGCAAAACGCTTCACATAGTGCGGAGAGCCGTTCTTGCCGTCGCGATACACGGCGTTGTAGGTCGTGCGGTCGTCGTTCTTGTGGAATACATCAACGTGTATAACTTTTTGGCCCACAAAGAGTTTTGGCTGTAATTTGACTACGGAATACTTGCCGTCATCATGGAAAACGATGATGTCGTCGAGGTCGGAGCAGTCGCAGACAAACTCGTAGGCTTCCTTGTTCTTCTCGCGCTTCAGGCCCTCGCCCGTGCAAACGAAACCCTCTTCCCTGTTGACGTACAGCTTCTCGTTGTTGGCGGCCACGGCCACGGCGGAAATATTGTCGAAGTTGCGGATTTCGGTCTTGCGATAGCGCCCTTCGCCGTATTTCTCCTTGATGCGTTGGAAATAGTCGATGGTGTATTCGACGATGTGGTCGAGGTTGTAGCGGGCTTCCTCCATCCGTTTTTCGAGGTCGGCCAACTGCTCGTCGGCCTTTTTGATGTCGAACTTCGAGATTTTGCGGACGGGTTTCTCGCAGAGTTTCTCCACGTCCTCGCGCGTCACTTCGCGTTTCAGTAGACTCCTATAGGGGTCGAAACGGCGTTCAATGCCAGTGAGTTGGTCGTCCCAAGTGGCATAGTCGCGGTTTTCGAGTTCCTTATAAATCCCTTTCTCGAAGAAGATCTTCTCCAACGAGATCCAGTGCCAGCTGTTCTCGAGCTCGTCAATCAGGATGCGCAGTTCGAGGCTGAGCAGTTCCATCGTGCGGTCGGTGCTGAGTTTGAGGATTTCGCTCACGCCGAGGAAGGCCGGATGCTGGTTGACGATGACGCAGGCGTTGGGCGAAATCGAGACCTCGCAATCGGTGAAGGCATAGAGCGCGTCAATGGTCTGGTCGGGTGAAACACCAGGGTTCAAGTAAATCACGATTTCGCAATTCTCGGCGGTGTTGTCGTCGATTTTCTTGATTTTGATTTTCCCCTTGTCGTTGCATTTGACGATGCTCTCGATGAGGCTGCCCGTAGTGGTTCCGTATGGTATCTCGCTGATAACAAGCGTTTTCTTGTCTTGTTGGCTGATGCGGGCACGAATCCTCACTTTGCCGCCGCGCAGTCCGTCGTTGTAGTTGGTCACGTCCATCAGGCCGCCCGTCGGGAAGTCGGGATAGAGCGTAAACGGCTCGTCCTTCAGATAGGCTATCGAAGCGTCAATCAGTTCGTTGAAGTTGTGCGGCAGGAACTTGGAGGCCAAGCCCACGGCGATGCCTTCGGTGCCTTGCGCGAGCAGCAGCGGGAATTTCACCGGCAGCGACACAGGCTCGGCGTTGCGGTTGTCGTAAGAGCGCGTCCAGTCGGTGGTCTTATGGTTGAAGACGACTTCCTTGGCGAATTTCGACAGACGCGCCTCGATGTAACGCGGCGCGGCGGCATCGTCGCCCGTGAGGATGTTGCCGAAGTTGCCTTGGGTTTCGATAAGCAGGTCTTTCTGAGCCAATTGCACCAAGGCGTCGCCGATGGAGGCATCGCCGTGCGGGTGGTATTTCATCGTGTTGCCCACGATGTTGGCCACCTTGTTGAAACGTCCGTCGTCGAGCTCGTCCATCGAGTGCAGGATTCGGCGTTGCACGGGCTTCAGGCCATCCTCAATGGCGGGCACGGCACGTTCCAGAATGACGTAAGAGGCGTAGTCGAGAAACCAGTTCTCGAACATCCCCTTCAGCGGTATCACATGATACTCATCATCCTGAGCATGAGCGTCTTGAACTCCGTCCAATGGTTCTTCTTTCGGCTGTTCTTCCAATATGTTGTTCTCCAATTCTGTCTTGTCTTCAATATCCATATTTCGTGTTCTAATGCTTGCAAAGATAGGGATTTTTCTCCGCACCGATAGGCAAAAATTTCATAATTCTCAAGAACGGAGACGAAAAACCCCTATATTTGCCCGAAATACAACGAACAAACTTTGTCAAAATGGAACCATTCAATGCAAAACAAGTCAAAGACCAAGTCGTGCAATGGATTCGCGATTGGTTTGAAGTGAACGGAAAAGGCTGCAACGCCGTCATCGGCATTTCGGGCGGCAAGGATAGCAGTGTCGTGGCAGGCCTCTGTGTCGAAGCCCTCGGCAAGGAGCGCGTCATTGGCGTGACCATGCCCAACGGCGTGCAACCCGACATCGACGACAGCATGAAGCTCATCAACCACCTCGGCATCCGCCATTGCTGCGTCAACATCGGAAACACATACAATACATTAATCGCTGCCGTGAAGGAGCAACTTGGCACTTTGGATGCCGAAGTCAGCCGCCAGACCACCATCAACCTTCCGCCGCGCCTGAGAATGAGTACCTTGTATGCCGTTTCGCAATCGATGAACGGTCGTGTGGCCAATACCTGCAACCTCTCCGAGGACTGGGTGGGCTATTCGACCCGCTATGGCGATGCTGCTGGAGACTTCTCGCCCCTCGGCGGACTTACCGTACAGGAAGTCAAGGCGATAGGGAAGGAGCTTGGCCTTCCTGTCGAGTTGGTGGAGAAGACTCCTTCAGACGGCCTTACCAACAAAAGCGACGAGGACAACCTTGGCTTCACCTATGCCGTCCTCGACCGTTACATCCGCACAGGCATTTGTGAAGACCCCGACACCAAGGCTCACATCGACCACAAGCATGTGACTAACCTCTTCAAGCTCCAGCCGATCCCGCATTTCGAGATGAAGTAATGCTCCTCACCCTCAACTCTAAACTCTAAACTCAAAACTCTAAACTAAAATGTACTCTTGTCCCATACAAATCCGCATGAGCGACCTCGACCCCTACAACCACGTCAACAACGGGGCGCAGTGCAACTACTTCGACATGGGCCGAAGCCGCTACTTCGAGCATATCTTCCAAACCCGAATCGACTGGCTGACCTTCAAATACGTCCTCGTCCACGTTGACTTGGACTTCCGCAAGCCGGTGCTCTTCCACGATGCCATCGTCTGCGAGAGCCGCGTCACCGAGATGGGCAACTCCAGCTTCAAGATGGAGCAACGCCTCAAGGATGCCGAAACGGGCGAAGTCAAGACCTTGTGCCACGCCGTGGTGGTCTATTTCGACCGCGAGGCGAACAAAGCGGAGCGGATACCTGATTCCGACAGGGAAAAAATGTTGAAAGCGGATTAACCTCGTGCCGAAGGCACGACATTTCATTAACCCTACACAAGCGCAGCGCAGTGTAGGGCCAACCAACAAAACTATGAATAGAATACCAATCATCCTGGCCCTGAGCCTCGCAATGACAACTCTCCAAGCCCAGACCGAAGCCGAGCTGAATGCCTGGAACGATGTCAACATCCACGAAATCAACCGACTGTATCCCCGGACGAATGTCGTCCCCGTGGGCGAGCAATGGTCGCAATGCCTCAATGGAGACTGGAAGTTTTATTGGGTGGACTCACCCTCGAAGGCCCCTGCCGACTTCTATAAGGCGGACTATGACGTTTCCTCGTGGGGAACGATTAAGGTGCCTGCCAACTGGGAGCTGAACGGCTACGGAACGCCGATTTACGTCAATGTGGACAACGAGTTCCGGCCCAACGAGCCGCCTTTTGCCCCGACGGTGGACAATCCCGTGGGCTGCTACGTTCATGAGTTCACGGTTCCCGACGCATGGAAAGAAAGACGTGTCTATCTTAACTTCGGTGCAGTGAAGTCGGCCTATTATCTTTGGGTGAATGGACAGTTTGTGGGCTTCACCGAGGATGCCAAGACCAACGCCGATTTCGACATTACTGGATTGGTGAAACCAGGAAAGAACAAGTTGGCCATGAAGGTCTATCGCTTCTCCAACGGCTCCTATTTCGAGTGTCAGGATTTTTGGCGCATCAGCGGCATCGAGCGCGATGTGATACTCTATTCCAAACCGCAGGTCAATGTCTATGATTATGAGGTTCACGCAGGCTTGGACGAGACCTACAAGAATGGCACGTTTGACATCGAGGTCAGCCTCTTCAATGGCTTGCCCGTGATGAGTTATCGTGGCTATCAACTCGCTGTCTCGGTTTACGACGGCGAAACAGAGCTGCTGACCCTGAGCAAAAAGCTGGATGACAATGAAGGCAAGGTTTCGTTGAAAGCCGATCAGCCGTTGGCTGACATCAAGCCTTGGTCAGCCGAGCATCCGAATCTCTATCGTCTGGAGATTAAGTTTTTGGATAAGAAGAATAGGGTGGTGGAGCAGCTTGAAAACCATATCGGTTTCCGCACCGTCGGAATCAAGGACGGCAAACTTTTGGTCAACGGACAGTATGTATTAATAAAAGGTGTGAACCGCCACGAGCACGACCCCTACTCGGGCCATGTCATTGACCGCGAGTCGATGGAAGAGGATGTTGCCTTGATGAAACGATTGAATATCAACACGGTGCGTACTTGCCATTATCCCGACGACCCGTATTGGTACGAACTCTGCGACCGTTACGGACTTTACGTTTGGGATGAGGCCAACTGCGAATCCCATGCCCAAGGTTACGGCGAAAAGAGCCTCGCCAAAGACCCGCAATACAAGGAAATGGTTTGGTCGCGCAACCGCAATATGCTTGAACGCGACAAGAACCACCCTTCGGTCATCATGTGGTCGATGGGCAACGAGTGCGGCAACGGCGTGAATTTCGAATACACCTATGACTGGTTGAAAGACCGCGACCCATCGCGTCCTGTGACCTACGAAAGAGCTATCTACGACCGTAATACGGATGTCATCGGCTTGATGTATGCTAGTCCGAAATACCTGCAACGCTTTGTTGATGAGGGACTTGACTCGTTGCATCGCCCCTTCATCATGGTGGAATACTGCCATGCGATGGGCAACAGCATGGGTGGTTTGCAGGACTATTGGAATGTGATTGAGGCCAACGAGCAACTGCAAGGCGGCTGCATCTGGGACTGGGTGGACCAAAGTTTCATTGTCCGCGACGAGGAAGGCATATACTGGCACGCCGTTGGCGGTGATTTTGGCCATGCCTACGGCGTGGGTGATGATGATGCTTTTTGCGCCAATGGTGTGCTCAGATCTGACAGATTACCTCACCATCACGCTGACGAGGTGAAGAAGGTGTATCAGCCTATCAAGTTTAAAGCCAAGGACTTGACTTGGGGCAAGTTCGAGGCCAAGAATTGGCTTTCGTTCACCAACGCCTCAGCTTTCGACTGCGATTATGTTATCTTTTCTGCCGAAAAAACATTGGCGAAGAGCAAAATTAACCTTGATATAGAACCCTTTGGCACACAAGAGATTAACATTGAACGGTTGCGCATCGCAGGAGAGCCAGGAGAGGAGTTTTTCATCCGTTTTTCGGTGAAAACGAAAGAAAAACAGCCTTTTATGCCTGCCGGAACGGAAGTAGCCTACGACGAGTTCAAGTTGGATTGGCCTTCGGCACCGTTGGAGCCGTTGGTTTGTGAAAAGGCTGTGCAGTTCAGTGCCGCCAGCCTCACTGTTTTCAATGACGATTTCTCGGTTGCTTTCGACCAGACTTCCGGCCAAATTGCGTCTTATCTCTTTAAAGGTGAAGAACTTCTGAAAGGTAATATAATAGACAACTTCTGGCGTGCCCCAACATTGAATGACGAAGTGGACGGTTGGGCTTTGCCCCGTTGGAAAAAGGCGGGTTTGCAACATTTGAACGCCAAAAATGCAGGCCTGCAATTTGAGCGTATGGATGCCAACATGGTATCGGTCAATTCAGTTATCGAGTATTATGATGGCATGGGTCAGTTGCAAATCGTGGTCAATAAGTTGTATCTCATTGACGGCGAGGGTAATATCACTATTGCCAACCGCATTGAGCCAATGGAAACGGTGATATCCTTGCCGAAGGTCGGACTGCAGTTCCGTAAGCCTGTGGATGTTGTTTTCAAGGATTTGAGATTTTTTGGAAAAGATGCGGAGAACTATCCTGATCGTAATGCAGCCGGCAAGATGGGCTATTACAAGGTGGCGTCAAGCGAATTGTTTGAATTGCATGTTGTTCCTCAAGACAATGGAAATCATTCCGATACACGCTGGATTGCCTTAGATAATGAAAAGGGCGATGTCGGGCTGTTTGTGACAATGCCCGAACCCTTCAATTTCAGCATCTACCCATACAGCGATGATGACCTTACCGCAGCCCGTCGTATGAAGCAGGTGAATCCTACTGATCTCTTGACGGTGAACATTGACTACAAGGTGGCACCCATCGGCACGGCCACTTGTGGTCCGGGCGTGGATGAAAAATATGTGCTTAAGAATCAAGTGTATGAATACACGGTGTTGCTCCATGCCTTCAACACGAAAACCGAAGACCCGATTGAGTTGTATCGCTATCGGTTGCCCGATGCCTCGGAAATCATGGTTCCGACCCCAGAAATCAAGGCAGAAATCAATGGAAACGAGAAATTTACAATTTTCAACGAGCCTTTGACGATCACATTGAATTGCGCGGAGCCGAAGGCCGAAATCCGCTACACTTTGGACGGCAGCGAGCCTGACGAAAAGTCCGCCTTGTACAAGAAACCTTTCGCGATTGGGCAGTCTTGCACCCTGAAAGCCAAGGCTTTCGTGAAAGGGAAGATATCCTCGTTTACCACCGTTCGCTGCTTCGACTACCATCCCATCAAGAACACGACTTTCGTCACGTCGCCTGCGGAGCGTTACGGCAAAAACGCCGACATCGCCCTGATGGACGGCAAGAAAGGCGTAGCAGGCGACTATTACAACGACTGGCTCGGCTTCAACGGCGACGACATGGAAGCCACTATCGAATTGACAAAACCATTGGATATCAATGTGATAAAAGTGGGCATTTGCCACGAGCCGAATGACTGGGTGATGTGGCCGAAAAGCGTTTGGGTGAGTTTCTCCGTGGACGGAACGGACTTCACGAATTGGCAGTTAGCCGAGTTGCCCGTCTTCGACCGCCCCGACAAGATGAAGGGTTTTGGAAGGATTGAAGCCCGCGCCCGCGTCAACGAAAAGCAAGCCAAGTTCGTCCGCGTGAAGGTGGAGAACTATGGCACATTGCCCGACTGGCATCCCTACGCAGGCCAGAAGGCCTGGATTATGGTGGATGAGGTGGAAATAGTTGGGAGTTAGGAGTTGGGAGTTGGGAGTTTTCTTGGGATTTTTCCGCCAAAATTTGGTTTTCTACGGCATTATGCCTGTCTTTGCGGCCTAATCGACACGAAACAGACAAATTAACAATTTATATGATTGACCACCAAATAGTTAAAATATTTTACATTGGAGGGTAGTTTCCCTCTTCCTTAGTCCAACTTCCAACAGCGGGATGCGAGGCGCGCGTGTGCGTTTCGCGTCCCGTTTTTTGTTTTGAACAGTCACTTAACAAAAAAATCAACCAATTATGAACGACGAAACGATTTTCGACCCGAAAGAGGTCAATGACGAAAAGCAAGCTCCGAAGAACGAGGGCTTTGCGATGAACGAGGAAACGGTGGCCGACACCGCAGCCGAAACTCAAAACGGAGGAAAACGGATTCCCGATGAGATCCGCAAGAAAGACATCAAGACGGCAGGCATTGCCGGAGCGGGCGCAGCGGCAGGTGTTGCCCTCGGCATCCTCACGCCCGTCAACGTGTTCCCCGACGCTCCCGATGACCATGGCGACATCAGCGAGGAAGGCCTGTCGCCCGAACCGACCCCATCGGCATCAACCCACCTGCAAGGCCACGACATGCCCGTAGCCACGGGCGTGAACGACTCAATGAGTTTCAACCAAGCCTTCGCCGCTGCAAGGCAAGAGGTGGGATCGGGCGGACTGTTCGTTTGGCACGGCAACACCTACGGCACCTACTACGCTAACGAGTGGAACGCCATGTCGCCCGAGGAGCACGACCAGTATTGGGCTGACGTGCATCACACCACTTCAAATATCGAGTATGAACCAGAAACACCCGAACCTGATCCTACACCAACACCCAATCCAGAGCCAGAGCCCAATCCCGAACCAGAAACACTCAATCTCCAAGAAAGCGATGTTATTGAGGTATTCGACCTTGATGGCAACGGAACTCCTGATGCAGCTGTTGTCGATGCTAATGGCAACGAAATACCAGATGTTATCATTGACACCACGGGTGATGGCAACTTCGACACCCTTATCCTTGACGCGAACGAAAACCTCGACGGACAAGTGGTTGAGATTGCAGGCGTAAACATTGCCCCAGACGCAGAGGCCAACACCGTGAATCCCGTTGAAGACAATGTGCTTGTGCTAAACGAAAGCGATGTTTATGAGGCTGCCGACATGGATGGTGATGGACAAATCGACACTTTGATAGTGGATGCCGATGGCAACGAGAACCTAGACCTTGTTCTCGATACTACCGGTGACGGCAACTTGGACACCTTGATCCTTGACCCAGTCGTGGACGAAGATGGCAACCTCGTCATCAATGAGGATAACGTGTCAGGTATTGGTGGCGTTATCGTTACACCAGACGAAGCCCTGGAGAACCCCGAACAGGAATTTATGGCCGAGAATCAGGATGTGGACGATACTGCCTTGTCAATGAACGACCCTGACGTTACTATCGACAACCACATGGACATGGATGATTTCATCGCATAATATTGATTAAGGTGTCATGAGCAAAATACTGAAAATCGCGCAGACGTGCCCCAAGTGCAAGTCGCGGATGGTCATCCCCATCGCGGAGAGCGACCTTGGGCACACGAAGCAGGTGGCCTGCCCCAAATGCGGCGCCAAATACAACGTGCCTATCCCGATGGCCTACGCCTCGAAGTTCGAGAGCGACCCCACCCTCGGCGGCAACGAGCCTGACTGCTCGCTGCTGCTGGAGGTGATGGCCAACGCCACTACAAGCTATCAGACTTTCGAGTTGACTTCCGACTACTACACCATCGGACGCAAGAACAGCGGGGGACCGGAACACCGTCCCGATGTGGAAGTGGCGACCGCCGACAAGAAGATGAGCCGCAAACACGCCGCCATACGCAAACGCGGCAAGTCGGGATTCATACTGAAAGACCTCGGAAGCAAGAACGGCGTGTCGCTCAACGGCAACCGTTTGGATGCCGACGAGGAACTCTATTTGAGCGACGGCGACACGTTTCGCCTCGGCGAAACCACCTTCCGCGTCAACATAGCTGAAAGCTCCGGCAACGACAATGATTTGACCTGTTGAACCCAGTAGAGACGTGCCACGGCGCGTCTCTACAACAATTCAACAATTCAACAATTCAACACTATATGACCCAACAAGAATTTTTCAGCCGCTACACCTACAGCCCGAGCCGCGACCGCATAGGCGGAGGCGGCTTCGGGACGGTGTATAAGGCCTACGACAACGTGCTCCACCGCGAGGTGGCCATCAAGGTCAGCGAGGTGAAGACCACTGCCGACGGCAAGAAGACCTTCTCGCTGAAAGACGAGTTTGAGGCCTTGGCGCACGTGCCCAAGCACCCCAACATCGCCAACTACGAGGAGTTCTACTCCTACGAAATGCCCAACGGCATCTTCGACTACGCCGTCATGCAATACTACCCCGACGGCAACCTTGGCAACGCCATCAGGCAAGGCCTGACGGTGGAGCAGAAGGAGGAAATCGCCACACAATTGCTTGAAGGCATCGACTTCCTGCACCAGCACAAGGTGGTGCACCGCGACCTAAAGCCTGGCAACATCCTGATCGTGAAGCACGGAGGCCGAATCATCCCGCTCATCACCGACTTCGGCCTGAGCAAGGCCGCCGGCGTGGTTGACGGGAGCGTGTTCAGCAACAGCTTCGGGGCGGGCACGCCAAGATACAGTTCGCCGGAGCAGTTGCAGGGCAATCCATTGCGCCTCAACACCGACCTTTGGTCGTATGGCGCCATCCTCTATGAGCTTTTCACGGGCCAGCAGCTTTTCAGCGCGGGCAGCGGCGCGGCCAACACCGCGCAGGCCGACATGGAGATCTACAACAAAATCGTGAATGGCAACGTGAGCGGCTTGAACAAAATGCCCGAGCAATGGCGCCGTGTGGCTGAGCGATGCCTCGTGGTTGACCCGACAAAACGCGCCAAGGACGCAGCAGAACTTTTCGCCATCATCAAAGGCGACGACGACGAGACCGAAGGTCCCTCAGCCCCCGGTAGGCCCTCCCCCTTTGCAAAGGGGGGTAGGAGGGATTCACCGAACCCCGGTAGGCCGTCCCCCTCTCAGAGGGGGGCAGGGGGGAGTAAACCCAATCCCACCGCAGGGGGGAGTAAAACCCCACCCCCGGCAGGCTCAACGACCGCCAAGCCTAAGCCCGTGCTCTGGATAGCCCTCGCCGCAGCCGCCGTGGTCTTCTTGCTGGTGCTTCTCCTGAAACCCAAGCCCAAGCCCACCGATCCCGACACGCTTGCCTACGAAGCCTGCCAGACGGCCTCGGACTACCGCGCCTACATGCGCGACTACGGCCGCAACGCCCTGCATTACAATGAAGCCAAGGCCATCGTGGAGCAACACGAAGCCGATAGCGCAGCAAAAGTGCAGCAAGCCGCTGCCCTCGCCCAAGCCCAGCAACAGGCCGAGGCCGAAGCCCAGGCGCAAGCCGATGCGGAGAAGAAAGAAGAGGCCGCCTACAAGAAATGCACCACCGTGGCGGCCTGCGAGAGCTACCTGAAGGCCTATCCCAAAGGCAAGTATGTGGACGAGGTGAAGGCCAAGAAAACCAAGCTGGAACAGGAACTGCAAGCCCAGCAAGGCGGCAACGGCAGTGCGGGCGGCCACGAATGGGTTGACCTCGGCCTGCCGAGCGGCACGCTGTGGGCCACCTGCAACCTTGGCGCGAGCAAGCCCGAAGGCTACGGCAACTACTATGCCTGGGGCGAGACCAGCACGAAGAGCACCTACAATTGGGATTCATACAAATACGCCAATGGCAATTACGACAAGCTGACAAAGTATTGCAACAAAAGCGACTATGGCAACAACGGCTTCACCGACAACCTGACCGCCTTGCAGACGGGCGACGACCCCGCCGCGGCCAACTGGGGCAGCGGCTGGCGCACACCAAGCAAGGCGCAGTGGGACGAGCTGCGGGCGAACACGACCGACCAATGGACGAAAAGGAACGGCGTGTGGGGCCGCGAGTTCACCTCGAATTTGAACGGGACTACGCTTTTCCTGCCCGCCGCCGGCTACCGCTGGGACTCGGAGCTCTACTACCCAGGCTCCTACGGCTACTACTGGTCGCGCTCGCTCTACGCGTTCACCCCGGGCCGCGCGTGGTACCTCTACTTCGGTTCGGACGACTGCGACGTGGACGGCTACATCTACCGCTACACTGGCTTCACGGTGCGCCCTGTCCGTCAGAACTAACCCGTGTTCCGTTGCGCCCACGGGCAAGACGGGCATCCCCATCCGCTCAGGAGCAGTCGGGCGGGGCGCTCGCGGCAGCGAGCTACCCAGCCCCGCCCGGCTGCTCCTGAGCGACGCACCAACAACATTTCAACGATTCAACAACCAACAATTCAACAATGAAAACATACCCATTCTCCCAGCAAGGGAAACGCAACAACAACGAAGACAGCCTCGGCACGAGCGCGGCGTTGCTCACCGTGTGCGACGGCATGGGCGGCCATAGCTACGGCGAGCGCGCCTCAGCCTTCGTGGTGGAGGCCATGCTGAAGGCCTTCGCCGAACCGCAACCCATCGGCAAGATGGAGATACAGCAAGCACTGAACAAGGTGCAGCAAGACCTCAACCAGCTTTTGGAAAAAGAGCCTGAACTCGAAAAGATGGGCACCACCTTCACGGGCGTGTTCCGCACGCCCGACGTGTGGTATGCCGCCCACATCGGCGACAGCCGCATCTACCTGTTCCGCCCGTCGGAACAGAAACTGTGGCACACTTGGGACCATTCCTTGGTCGGCGAACTGATGCGCACCAAGGAAATTACCGTCGAGGCGGGCCGGTTCCATCCCATGTCGAACCGCATCTCCAAAGCCATCATGGCGCAGAAAGACGGCAAGCCCGCCAGCGCGTCAATCGTGAAAATTGACGAGTTGAAGGCAGGCGACATCCTCATGCTCTGCTCCGACGGCGTGGTGGAAGGCTGGGGCGATTGGGAGTTGGTGCAACTCTTCTCCGACGAAACGCTAAGTTTCGAGCGGAAATGCGAGAAGCTGAAACAGCAGTGCGCCGGGAAGTCGAAAGACAACAACACGGCCATTATTGCCGAAATCGAGGAAGCCGATGCGTTCAGCTACGGCAGCAACGACGAGTTGCTATGGACGACCTTCGCCGAGGTGGAGGCAGACTACAAACAATACCTTAAGGATACTGGCCAAGCAGAGGAAGAAGCCCTCAAGCAGGAAATGCCAGAAGAGCCAAAGCCTCAGGAAGAAACAAAGTCCCAAGAGAAGCCGAAACCCGAAATCGACACACCGATAGTAGAAAATCCAGTGGAGCAGGCCAGGAAGGAGGAACATGCATCCTTCAACGCGCCGAGACCATTGGAAAAAATTGAGGAGCGTCCCGCGCCGGTGTATGGCCTGCCTTCGGTGATGGACCATAGCCGAACCCCAAAGAAAAAACTGTTGTTTGTGCTTCTCGTTCTGATAGTCATCGTTGCAGTTGTGGCTTTCGCTTTCCGGAAATGCAGCAAGAAAACGAATGAAAAGAGCGGAACCAAACCTCAGACCGAGCAACCTGTTAATGGAAAAGAGCAATCTAACCGACAAAATACCATGCAATTATGAAAAAACGGATTGTCATTCTGCTTTTGTTTCTCATGGGGTTGAACGCATCCATGTCGGCCTACGAGAACACTTACGCCCTCATCATCGGCGTGGCCGACTACAAGAATTTCGCCCCTGGCGACGGCGACCTCAGTTATACAGTCAGCGATGCGGTCAGCTTCGCCGCCTTCCTGAAATCCAAAAAAGGAGGCAACGTGCCCTCAACCAACATTGTGCTGCTCACCGATGCTAATGCCTCGAAGTCCAACATCATCGCCAAGGGCAAGGCCTTGTTTGCCAAGGCCAAGAAAGACGACCGCGTCATCTTTTACTTCTCAGGCCATGGCGACAAAGGCTGTTTTTTGCCTTATGACGTGTCACTGATGGGAGGCAACATGCTATATTTCAGTGAGGTGAAGTCGATCTTCAAGGCAGCGAAGTGCAACACGAAACTGCTCTTCGCCGATGCCTGCTTTGCGGGAAGCATGAAGAAAAACGTCACGCAAAAGTCCGATTGGAAGAAAATGCTTGAAAAAGGCCACAAATCGGCGGGAAACATGAACATCGCCGTGATGATGTCGTGCCAAGGCGACGAGACCTCGATCGAGTCTCCCAGTTTGCAGCAAGGCTTGTTCACCTATTACCTGATGGAGGGCTTGGGCGGCGCAGCCAACAGCGACGGCAACAAGTTCGTTACCATCCAGGAGTTGTATTATTATGTGTATCACAAAGTCCAGGACGAGGCGGCATCGCGAAGGCACAAGCAAACGCCCGAGCTTTTCGGGAAGTTCGACCTTCGGCTCATTGTCGCAAAAGTGTAAAAACAACAACTATGGAAATCGAAATCAAGATAGGAAGGGAAGTGGAAGGCGGCAGCGTCCTGCTTGTGCCTTCATCCTGCAAAAAGGTAAGCCGTCGCCATGCCTCGTTGCTTTGGAAAGACGGCGTGATGAGCATCGAAGACAACGAATCGGCCAACGGCACCTTCGTCAACGGCAAGCGCATCGCCAAGGCCAAGGTAAAGGAAACGGATTCGGTGTGGCTCGGTGGCATTGGCGACGACAATGGCTATCAAGTCGACATGAAAAAAGTGTTCGATTCGTGCCGCAAGGCCGAGGAGAAAACCAAAACGGACTATTCCAAGGAGTTTGAAGACATCAAACAGGCGTATTTGGAGTATAAGGCCGAGGAGACAAAACTCAAAAACAGCCAGAACGTGAAGATGCGCATCGTGAATTTCGTCCCGATGATAGCCGGCGGTGTTTTCTCCTTGATACCATTAGAATCATTAGGATTTATGCGTATCATCGGGTTGGTGATAGGCGTTGTAATCACATTGGTCTTGATGTCGAAAAGCGGCAAGCACGACATCAACGAGGAAATTACCGAACTCCAGATCAAGTATCAGCCGCGCTATTGCTGCCCGAAATGCGGCATGAAGTATCCTTTCACTACGCACTGGAAGAAGCTGGAAGCCGACGGCAAATGCCCCAATCCGAAATGCAATGCGCAGTTTGTGAAGTGATTACGATTTGATGGTTGCGGCCATCTCCCGCACCGCCCTGAACCCTTCGGGCACAGGGAACATCGCAAAGGTGTGGAACATTCCCTCGAACTCGCGGAAAAGCGCGGGGTGTCCCTCTTGTTCGAGCTTCTCTTTGAGCATCACGACGTCGGCCTTGAGGATCTCGTCGGTGCCGTAGTACACGCTCAGCTTGTCGATGCCGCCGAAGTCGCCGAAAATGGGACTGACCCAAGGATGCGTTTCGGGCAAGTCGCCTTGCCACACGCGGTTGAGCACGATGACGCGGTCGAGTTGGAGCATGGGGTCGAGGTGCTGCAAGGCCCTCATTTCCCGTTCTTTGCTGTGGCTCAGGTCGAGGCAAGGGGAGAGGAGCGTCAGCGAGTCGGCGCGTTTCCACCCGTTCTTGACGGCTTCTTGCGCCACCACGAGGCTGAGGTGCGCACCGGCCGAGTCGCCCATGAAGTGGATTTCGTCGTAGCCCATGTTTTCGACCGCGTCGTGGTAGAACTCCAGCAGGGCCGGCACGGTGTCCTTGCAGGTGTATTCGGGCGCTTTGGGATAGGTGGGCATGAGTATGTCGCAACGGGCGCGTAGGCTCAGGTCGTGCATGAAGCGCCAATGGAAGAACACGGGCGGATAGATGAACGCGCCGCCGTGGTTGTAGAACACGAGCTTGCGCGACGGGTGTTTGTGGAGGAAATATTGCATCTCGTGGCCCGTCGAGGTGGTGTGGGTTGCAGGCGTGAAGTAATCCCTGAAATAGCGTGGCACGCGCACCGGCTTGCGGTTCTCGCGGCGGCAGTGTTCGAGTTCTTCCTGCACCTCTTCGAGCGAGGCGTCGCGAAGCTGTTTGAACATCAGTTTCAGGTATTTCTTTGTGAAGGCTTTTCCTGCGTTCATGGTCAGTGTTTCTGGTAGATTTTCAGGTCGAACATGGGCGCGGCGGCGATGACGTGGTCGAAGATGTCGCTTTGGATTCCCTCGTAGTTGGTCCATTGCTTGTCGCTGCTGAAGGCGTAGATTTGCAGCGGCACGCCAAACTCGGTGGGCTGCATCTGTCGCACCATCATCGTCAGGTTGTGGTTCAGCTTGGGGTTGTTGTCGATGTAGGCCTTGATGTAGGCGCGGAACACGCCGAGGTTGGTCTGCTGGCGTCCGTTCATGACCTCGCTCGTGTCGATGCGGTTGGCCTTGTTGTATTCTTGAATGTCTTCCTCTTTTTGTTCGAGATAGTCCTTGATGAGGGAATAGTGCTTGTATTTTTCGAGCATTTCGGGCGTGCAGTAGCGTATGGTGTTCACGTCGATGTTGATGGTTCGGGCGATGCGCCTGCCGCCCGACTCGTCCATGCCGCGCCAGTTGGTGAACGGGTTGCTCACGAGGTTGTAGGTCGGGATGGTGGTGATGGTGTTGTCCCAGTTCTGCACCTTCACGGTGGTGAGCTTGATTTCGAGCACTGTGCCGTCGGCGGGGCCCATCACGATCCAGTCGCCGATGCGCAGCATGTCGTTGGAGGAGAGTTGTATGCCGCCCACGAAGCCCTTGATGGTGTCTTGGAAAATGAGCATGATGACCGCCGAAACCGTCCCCAAACTGATGAGGATGTTGCTGATCTTGGTGCCCATCAGGTAGGCGATGACGACGATGGCACCAACGAGGTAGAGCACGATCTTGAAGACTTGTATGAGGCCGGTGATGGGCTTCTGCTTGGCGACTCTCAGGGTGTTGTAGGCGTCTTCGACGGTGCTGAGGATGGCGCTTATTACCAAGGCGAAGATGATGATTTCGAATATGTTGACCAACTTCATCAAGGCCGACGCAGTTACGGGGAAGTCGGGGAGGGCCATGGGCAGGTAGGCGCCCAGCAGAAGCGCAGGAACAAGCAGGCATAGTCTCGAGATGACCTTGTTCTTGATGAGAAGATCGTCGTATTTGTTGGTCGATTTTTGGATGATTTTGTAAACGGTCTTCTTCAGGAGGAAACGCACTGAAAAGTAAAGGATTGCGCAAACCAAGGCCAAAGTAAGCGTGACGATGGTCTCGGCAAGGGCAACCGACATGCCTCCAGAAAGATGCATGGCGTCGCCGATGGATTTCAACCAATGGGTGTATTTTTCAATCATGGCTTGTGAATTTGGCCTGCAAAAGTAGGCAAAAAAACGAGATGAGGCCAAGAAGAACCAAAAACGAGCCCAGCTTCCTTCCCAAATACACAAAAATCAAAAAAAACTGCTTTTTTTGCAAGGCAACCCCAAAAAGTCGTATCTTTGCAGCCCAAATTGAGCCGCGTTCCGGAATGATTTGAAAATCAGCGGTTCAGACAGTTAACAATAAGTTTAACCACCTCAATCGCGTATTTCGGAACGCGTGCGAGTACAATACAACATCATCGTTTTACATAATGGAAGAAAACGAAAACATCACCAACGCGGCTCCCGTCGAGGGAAAACCCGCCATGGGAACGCCAGTGGAGACTGCTCCCGTCACGGAAAAGAAACCTAAGGCCCCTAAGACGAAACCCGTTCCCGCCGAAGATTTCGACTGGACATCGTCGCACAAGAAGTTCGACAACTATTCAGCTGACGAGCGCAAGAACCTTGAAGAGAAGTATGCCGGTACAATGAGCCAAGTTGCAGACCACGAAGTTATTGAAGGCACGGTGGTTTCTATCACCGACCGGGAGGTGGTCGTCAACATCGGCTTCAAGTCGGACGGAGTGATTCCCGTCGCCGAATTCCGCACCAATCCCAACCTGAAGGTTGGCGACAAGGTGGAAGTCTATGTCGAAAACCAAGAAGGCCCCAACGGACAGCTCGTGCTTTCGCACAAGAAGGCACTGCTGCTCAAGTCGTGGGATCGCATCAACGAGGCTTACGAAACGGGCGAAATCATCAACGGCTACGTCAAGAGCCGCACCAAGGGCGGTCTCATCGTTGACGTGTTTGGCCTCGAGGCGTTCCTGCCCGGCTCGCAAATCGACGTCAAGCCCATCCGCGACTACGACGTGTTTGTTGACAGCGTGATGGAGTTCAAGGTCGTGAAGATCAACCAGGAATTCAAGAACGTGGTCGTTTCGCACAAGGCCCTCATCGAAGACGAGCTTGAAGCCCAGAAGGCCGAAATCATCAGCAAGCTCGAAAAGGGCCAGGTCCTTGAAGGCGTGGTCAAGAACATCACCAGCTACGGCGTGTTCATCGACCTCGGCGGCGTTGACGGTCTCATCCACATCACCGACCTCAGCTGGGGCCGCATCAGCCATCCCGAAGAGGTGGTCAAGTTGGACGAGAAGATCAAGGTCGTCATCCTCGACTTCGACGACAACAAGAAGCGTATCGCCCTCGGTCTCAAGCAGCTCACTCCTCATCCGTGGGATGCCCTTGATGCGAACCTCAAGGTGGGCGACACTGTCAAGGGTAAGGTCGTTGTCATCGCCGACTATGGTGCATTCGTTGAGATTGCCCCTGGTGTGGAAGGCCTCATCCATGTGTCTGAAATGTCGTGGTCGCAGCACCTCCGCACCGCTCAGGACTTCCTGAAGGTGGGCGACGAGGTGGAAGCCAAGATACTGACCCTCGACCGCGAAGAGCGCAAGATGTCGCTCGGCATGAAACAGCTGATGCCCGACCCGTGGGAGAACATCACAGCCCGTTATCCCATCGGATCGAAGCACACCGCCACCGTGCGCAACTTCACCAACTTCGGCATCTTCGTCGAGCTTGAGGAAGGCGTAGATGGCCTGATACACATCAGCGACCTGAGCTGGTCGAAGAAGATCAAGCACCCTGCCGAATTCACCAAGATTGGCGAAGCCATTGACGTTGTAGTCCTCGATGTTGACCAAGAGAACCGTCGCCTCAGCCTCGGCCACAAGCAACTTGAGGAGAATCCTTGGGATGTGTTCGAGACCGTGTTCACCATCGGCTCCATGCACCAAGGCACTGTCATTAGCGCCAACGACAAGGGACTGCTCGTCTCGTTGCCCTATGGTGTTGAAGGCTTCTGCCCAAGCCGTTACATGAAGAAGGAAGACGGCACCAACGCCAAAGTTGACGACAGCCTCGAATTCAGGATCCTTGAGTTCAGCAAGGACACCAAGAAGATCATTCTGGCCTTGCCCAAGGTGACTGAAGAGAAGGAAGCCCCCAAGTCAACGGAAGACAAAGCAGCAGAGAAAGCCGCCAAGCAGACCAAACGTGCCGTCAAGCAAATCAACGAGACCATCGAGCACAGCACGCTCGGCGACCTCGAAGTGCTTGCCGGGCTGAAGGAAAATCTCGAGAAGCAAGAAAAAGCCGCTTCGAAAGAGGAGCCTAAAGCAGATTAAAATGATTCATCATAGTTTTGAGCCGCCTTCCCCAAAGAGGGCGGCTTTTTTCTAAATACAGGTCAAAATGTCGAGGAAACTGAACAGAATCATCTTCTCCCTTCGCGCTGGCGAAGACTACATCCCCTTGATTTCGTTATTGAAGGCCTGCGATGTGGTGTATTCCGGTGCCGAGGCCCAAGAGGTGGTCACCAATGGCATGGTACTCCGCAACGGCGAGGTGGAATACCGCAAGCGTGCCAAGATCAGGGTAGGGGAGACCATCATTTTCGAAAACTACGAGATTTTCGTGGATTACGCTGGGGAATGAGAAAGACACAAGCCAGTCCTGCGTCCTGCGTCCCGTAGCCCCATGTCAAAAGAACATGCAGTTAAATACTAAAAAAAACTATAATCAGATGAAAAAAGTCTTACGCATTGTAGGGGCATTGCTTGTTGCAGCCATCATCGGCGGTTGCATCTATTTGAACAGTCTGATGCCCATCATCACGGGCTATGCGGCAAAGAACTTGGCTTCGGCGGTGTTCGTCTCGGGCCGCGACGCCAAGGAAGTCGAAGCCCTCGATCTCAAGTTCTCCTTTATCCGCTTCAATCGCAACAAGGTGGACTATGAGAACAAGACCGTCACCAGCCGTTTCCTTTGGGGCAAGTCCACGGCGGCCTATCGCGATGGTTACGGCGTTACTTTGTTGCGCGGCGCCACTGCCGACGAATTGAGGCAACACGTTTTTCCGCTTCCTACTGAAACCGAGCCTTCCAGACCGATAGCTTGGGGTGATTCCGCCACGAGGGCAAGACTGGAGCCTATCGCGAAGGCTTTGGTTGACGACCGCACTTACAGCGGCCATCCTTTCGCTTTCATGGCGCTCCACAAGGGCAAAGTAGTCGCCGAGCGGTATGACAAGGGCATCGGCCCCGAAACCAAACTCCTGAGTTGGAGCATGGCCAAGAGCTTCACTAACGCCCTGACGGGTGTCATGGCAGGTGATGGCCTTGTAAATGTCAATGCGCCAATGGACATTCCCGAATGGCAAAACGACGACCGTAAAAACATCACCCTCAACGACTTGCTGCAAATGCAAAGCGGGTTGGAATGGAACGAAGATTACGGTGCCCGCTCCGACGTCAACCTGATGCTACACCGCGAACAGGATATGGGGCTTTTTGCGATAGAAAAGCCACTCGAACATGAGCCTGGCACTTATTGGTATTATTCCAGCGGCAGCACCAACATCGTCATGCGCTATCTCCGCAGTAAATTCAGCTCCGACGAAGCCTTCCTTGACTACATTCGCACAAGGTTGTTCGGCCCCTTGGGCATCCGCAACGCGGTCTTCGAGCAGGACATGAGCGGCACGCCTATCGGCTCGTCATATATCTACATCACCGCTGCCGATTTTGCTCGCTTCGGGCAGCTGTACCTCGACGACGGTTGCTTCGACAGTTTGCGAGTGCTTCCCCGAGGTTGGACAGAATACACCGCCACGTCGGCCTCCGACAGCAAGGGGGGCTATGGCGCTTTCTTCTGGCTGAACCAAGGCAAGGAACTCCCCGACGTGCCGCAGGATATGTTCTATTGCAAAGGCCACGACGGGCAAAGGATTTTCGTCATCCCGTCGAAGGACTTGGTGGTCGTTATCTTAGGTTATTCGCCAAAGGAACGTGCCATCGACTTCAATGCGCTGTTGAAGGACGTCATTGATAATTTGGAATAAATAGTAGAGACGCGCCACGGCGTGTCTCTACAAATTCTGCGATTTCTGCGTATTCTGCGATTTCTGCGTGAAACAAAAACCCTCATCCCCAGCCTTCGGGTTTGGGGGATTTTTTTTTTTGTCAAGCAAAAAACGTTCGCAAAATAAGTGAACATTTAGGATGATTTCGTATTTTTGCAGCGATAAAAACAGAAGGAATGCAAGTTGTCTTTCAAAAAGAGTAATGAAAAGCTTGAAGGCGACATGAAAGGATACGAATCTGTGCGTGTCAACGACAAGGATCGAGTGGTTTTCCGTTCGGAAATGATTGAATGCGAGCAACTGATCACCGTTTGTAACATCATCGATTTGACAAAACATTATAAATAAAAATTCATGGCAAATTTAGGTTATTCTTTTTGCCCAACGCATCCGGGCGACATTCTCAAAGAAGAGTTGGAGGCCCGAAAGGTTTCGCAGCGCAGTTTCGCGAAGCAAGTGGGTATGTCTTATTCAGTGTTGAATGAGCTGCTAAACGGCAAGCGCCCATTGACACCTTCCACAGCCTTGTTGTTTGAGGCCGCCTTAGGCATCTCTGCGGATATGCTGATGAACATTCAAACCCGCTATAATATGCAAACAGCCCGCAATGATAGCAGGATTAGCAAGTGGCTGTCGAGTATTCCGCGCGTTGCTGCGTTATGGTAAAGTCAAAAACGCAACTTTTTGAAATCCCTATTGTTTTTTTTCTTACTTTTGCATCCTTATTTATTAAAGAGAAAAACTAAACCCAAAAATGGACGAAAATAACAACATCACTCCTGAAAATCAGGATAATAACTTGCCTGAGAACACAGGGGAAAAAATCATCAAGGTCAACCTTGAGAACCAGATGAAGTCGGCCTACATCGACTATTCGATGTCGGTCATCATCTCGCGTGCCTTGCCCGACGTGCGCGATGGCCTCAAGCCGGTACACCGTCGTGTGCTCTACGGCATGAAGGAACTGGGCGTCACCTCGCGCAGCGGCTACAAGAAATCGGCCCGTATCGTCGGTGAGGTGCTCGGTAAGTACCACCCGCACGGCGACTCATCCGTTTACGACGCCATGGTGCGTATGGCCCAGAACTGGTCATTGCGTTATCCTTTGGTCGATGGCCAAGGCAACTTCGGCTCGGTCGACGGCGACAGCCCCGCCGCCATGCGTTACACCGAGGCCCGTCTGCAAAAGATTGCCGAAGAGATGCTCGACGACTTGGACAAAGACACCGTCGACTTCCAGAACAACTTCGACGACTCGCTGCAAGAACCCACCGTGTTGCCTACGCAAATCCCCACATTGCTTGTGAACGGCACCAATGGCATCGCCGTGGGTATGGCCACCAATATGGCTCCCCACAACCTCAGCGAATGCGTCGACGGCATCATCGCCTATATCGACAACCGTGAAATCACCACGCAAGAGCTGATGCAATACATCAAGGCCCCCGATTTCCCGACGGCTGGCGTCATCTACGGCTACGAAGGCGTGCGCGAGGCGTTTGAGACGGGTAGGGGACGCATCATCCTTCGCGGCGAGACCCATTTCGAGGAACACAATGGCCACGAGCGCATCATCGCCACCTCCATACCTTATCAGGTCAACAAGGCCGAAATGATCAAAAAGACCGCCGACCTCGTTACCGAAAAGAAGCTGGAAGGCCTCGCCGACATCCGCGACGAGAGCGACCGCAAGGGCATTCGCGTGGTCTACGAACTGAAGCGCGACGCCAACCCCGACGTGGTGCTGAACAAGCTCTTCATGATGACGCCGCTGCAAAGCTCGTTCAACGTGAACAACGTAGCTTTGGTCAACGGTCGTCCTTATACCTTGAACCTCAAGCAGTTGATTGAGCACTTCGTGGAACACCGCCATGAGGTCATCCTGCGCCGCACCCGCTTCGAGCTGAAGAAGGCCGAAGACCGTGCGCACATCTTGGAAGGTCTGGCCCGCGCCATCGACATCGTGGACGAAATCATCGCCACCATCCGCGCCTGTAAGGGCGGCACGCCTGAGGCCAAGCAAGCTATTATGGACAAGTTCGGTTTCGATGACCCGCAAGCCAGCGCCATCGTGGCCTATCGCCTCGGTCAGTTGGCCGGCCTCGAAATCAAGAAGATCATGGACGAGTTGGACGAAATCCACGAACGCATCAAGCATTTCCACGATATTCTACAAAATGAGGAATTGCAGTTCCAGATCATCAAGGACGAACTGACTGTCATCAAAGAAAAATATGGCGACGCACGTCGCACCAAGATTGTGCCCGCCGCCGGCGAGTTCCGCATGGAAGACATCATCGCCGACGACGCCGTGGTCATCACCATCTCGCACCTCGGCTACATCAAGCGCACCCCGCTGAGCGAATACCGCGTGCAGAGTAGGGGAGGCAAGGGCTCGAAAGGCTCCGCCACCCGCGATACCGACTTCATCGAGCACATCTTCACGGCCACCAACCACAACCACCTGCTCTTCTTCACCGAACAGGGCAAGTGCTACAAGTTGCGTGCCTTCGAGAGTCCCGAGGAAGGCAAGAACAGCAAGGGTCGCGCCATCCAAAACCTGTTGCC
>JAFSJF010000141.1 GCA_017439405.1 Bacteroidales bacterium | reverse complement strand
CTGAACGTCAACGAAGATCAAGATGAACAAATTGCCATCTATCCCAACCCCGCCAGCGACAAGTTCGTTGTTGCCGGCGATGCCGAGACGATTGAACTTTTCGACATGACGGGCCGCTGCGTGAAGTCGGTGCAGGCCTCGGCCATGCTGACCTCCGTCAGCACCGCCACCTTTGCCGACGGCATTTATCTCCTGAAAGTCACGGCCACGGACGGCTCGGTGACGAACCAACGGATTGTGGTCGAGCATTGATTCCGATTCCAATAAAGTAAAAAGTTAATCCGCAACTCAGGCGAAAGCTTGGGTTGCGGAATTTTTTTGTTTCGGCGGAACACTGTTTTCACTTTTTTTCCGTACTTTTGCACCCGTTTTTCGGCGAGCGTGTCGGTAGTCGAATCATAGGGTGAATCTGTAAGAACTATGCCAGTTGGACACATGTTTAATTGAATAGATTCTTACGTATGAAGAGAGATTCATCCAATCCAAAGATTCTTGTTGCGACCATCCTTTCGATGTCGCTGTTGACCGTGATGGCGGGAGCCGCCGTTGCACCTGCCTTGAACGCCATCAGCGCCCATTTCGCTGATGCCAATCCGCTGCTCATCCAGTTTGTGGTGAGCATGCCCGCGCTGTTCATCATCCTCACCAACCTCTGTTTTCCGATGCTCTGCTGCGTGATGCGCACCCGCACTATCGCCCTTTGCGGCCTGCTGCTTTATGTGGTGGCGGGAAGTGGGGCCTTTTTCGCCGACAACATTGCTGTGCTGCTGGTACTCAGAGCCTTGTTGGGCGTGAGTGTGGGCATGGTTATGCCGCTTTCCACAGGCCTTTTGGCCTATTATTTCCCTCCCGAGGAGCAAGCCCGCCTGATGGGTCTTGCCGCTGCCATGAACCAGATGGGCGGCGTGGTGGCCACTTTCCTCGCGGGAATGTTGGCCGCCGTCAGCTGGAACTACGCCTTTCTTGTCTATCTGCTCGGCCTCATCGCCGTGGTGCTGGTCATGCTTTTCCTGCCCAACGAAAACCTGATGAAAAAAGACCCAACAACGCTAAACTCTAAACCCTCAACTCTCAACTTACTAAAGAAATTCCACCCCTCGGTCGTGGGCATGTTCCTCGTGATGATCCTTTTCTTCATCTACCCCACCAATTTCGCACTGACGGCCTCTGGGATGCTTTCAGTGACGGGAATCACCTTGGTGATGATGGGCTTGGATGTGGTGGCTTTCTTGGTAGGTTTGGTTTTTGGCGTTATGATGAAACGCTTTGCCGCACAGATGAAATACGCTGCTCCCATCGGCTTTATGGCGGGATATTTATGCCTTGCCGGAGGAAGTTCATTGTCACTTCTTTTGCTTGGCTCAGCACTCATCGGCATTGCCAACGGCATCGGCGTTCCTTACCTGAACACCATCGGAAGCGTGAAAGCGGGCAAGGAAGCGGCCACCACGGTGATGCCTTTGCTTTCCACGGCGCTCTATTTGGGACAGTTCCTCTCCCCACTGATTGTTTCGCCTATCGCATCGGCCGCTCATTTGTCACCATATATGGTTGGCGTAATCATCGCGGTCGTTTATCTGCTTCAGGCCATCGTTACTAGGAAGGGGCAGATGCTGCCGAAGTAATCAAAGAATCGTTATTCAAGCATAGGCTGCGTATATCAAAAAAGAAATAGCCCAACTTATATAGATGGCGCGTGGCATCGGTGCCGCCACGTGTTTATAGCTTTAAAACACCACGTTAAACAGCCATCCGCTCAGGATGATGAATATTGTAACAGTTCCGAAAAACACGCCTATGAGCTTCCATGTCATCACTTTCTTGAGCATGGTGGCCTCGGGAAGCGACAAGCCCACCACTGCCATCATGAAAGCAATGGCAGTGCCGAGGGCGACTCCCTTTTGCACAAAGACCTCAATCACAGGCAGGATACCTGCGGCATTGGCATACATAGGCACGGCGAGGATGACCGCCAATGGCACCTCCCACCAATGTCCGCCCGAAAGATGCGCCTCGAAGAAACCTTCTGGCACATAACCGTGCATGGCAGCACCAATCGCAATGCCGATGATGACATACAGCAACACACCTTTCACGATGCCCCATGAGTCACTCAAGATTGACGGCAGGCGTTTCAAGAAAGGCACTTTTTCTTTTTGCCATTGCTGGCTTTCCTCCATGCTGTCGTGTAGCATTTGTAACACCCAAGGACTCAACCATTTCTCTAAATGGAAACGGCCTAGCACAATACCGCCTATCGTGCCTAACAAAACGCCACTCAGCACATAAATCGATGTGGTTTTGGCTCCAAAAGTGCCAAGAAACATGGCAATGGCCACCTCGTTGACTAAAGGCGAAGTAATTAGAAACGAGAATGTTACTCCCAATGGAATGCCGCCTTTCACAAATCCGATGAATAGCGGCACAGACGAGCAGGAGCAAAATGGGGTGATGGCACCGAAAAGCGAAGCCAAAAGATATTGCAACCCGAACAATTTGTGGGAGTTAAGGAAATTGCGGAGACGGTCAATGGGGAAATAGGCGTTAATGATGCCCATCACGGCACTGATGAGAAACAACAGCAGCAGAATCTTGATGCTGTCGTAAATAAAGAAGTTGAGCGCGGAGCCGAGCTTTGTTTCGGCACCCAAACCTATCAGGCTGTAAATCAGCCAATCTGCAAAGTTCTGAATCATAAAAAGTAAATTGTGATGATGTAATACACTCCGATGGCAACGAACAAGCCGCCCACAATCCAATTGAGCCATTTTTGGATAACCTGCATTTTGCCGTAGAAACGGCCTATGCTATTGGAACTGAACGCCAAGACCCATGCAATTAATAGTACCGGTAAAGCGGTTGCCACGGCAAAGACAATGGGCAACAACCAACCGCCTTTGACGGTGGCCGACAGCGGAATAAGCATCCCGAAATAGAAGATGGCACTTGATGGACAAAACGCCATCGCAAAGAGTAAACCCAACAGTAAAGCACCTAAACCTCCTTTGGTTGCCAACTGCTCACCGTTACCTTTGAAGCCGAAGGATGGTAGATTCAATTTGCTTCCAAACAACATATAAAGACCAATTAAAAGCAATATTGGGCCTATTACTTTTCCTCCGAATTTGCCAATGAATTTCTGGATGCCAAACAGGCTGTTGCCGCCTTTGATGATGGTCAAAAGAATGATTCCCAACAAGGTATAAGCCAAGATGCGCCCAAAGGTATAAAGCAAGCCTTTGATGAAAATACGCCGTCGAATTTCGATGTCCTTGCCGATAAAACCAATGGCAGCAATGTTGGCTGCCAAAGGGCACGGACTGATGGCGGTCATCAGGCCGAGCAGAAAAGCCGTGGCAATGGGCATACTGCTGTTGTCAAGTAGGTTTTGCAGGAATTCCATATCAACGCAGCATTTTGTCAAGTTCTTGCTTCAGATTGGCCTTGAAAGTTTCAGGCTCAGTTCGGGCGTATCGAAAACCCATATCGGTCAAGTCGACTGTCGTCCCATCCTTGTCGAGAATCAACGACGACCAAGCCACCTTATATCGGTCGGCAATCGCTTCACCATCAGGTTCCGAAAAATCAATGGACTTGAAGACGATTTTACCGTCCTTTTGTGCTTGGGCATATTCGTCGTCAATCAATTCAATAGTTTTGGCTTCAACGGCACGGCAAGTGGCACAACGTTGGCTTCCATGGAAATAGAGTACCTGAACGATACCTTTTCCCGACAATGGTTTTACGGATTTATCCGTAGCCTGTCCACATGCTGTAATTGCAAACGACGCTATTATAAGCATCCCCATGATGAAAGATAATCGTTTCATTATAATTCGTTTTTAGTTAGTCATTTTTTTCAAGGATTTCTTTCACTTGGTCGGGTTTCAACAGGCCTTTGGCGACCACTTTTTCATCAA
Source organism: Bacteroidales bacterium (assembly GCA_017439405.1). GTDB lineage: Bacteria > Bacteroidota > Bacteroidia > Bacteroidales > F082 > Limimorpha. The sequence continues at coordinate 1,899 of JAFSJF010000141.1, read as the reverse complement.
TCACCAAGGCGGGCAAGGTCATGACATTGTACTTCATGATTTCCATCATGTCCTCCTGTTTGATAACTTCGGCATTGAGACCCATTTCTTCCACCACTTTCAGCACCGTGGCGTGGAGCGATTTGCATTTGGAACATCCTGTTCCCAAAATTTTAATTGTCATTTTTTTGTGTGTTTAAGTTAAACTTGTTGATTATTGTTTGTATTTCGTAAAACAACGAACATTATTTCCAAAAAAAAGCGGTCACCCGCAACATTGTCTGTTTTTGCAGACGCATTGTCCAAAGAACTCACCAAAAAGAGCTTTGGCCTCCATCCAATTTTCCTTGTTGATACAATACTTCACCTTGGGTGGAATGATTTCACCTTGTATAAGACCAGCCTCTTTCAGCTCCGAAAGATGTTGTGAAGCTGTGGCTTTGGCAATCGGAAGTTGCTCATGGATTTCCCCGAAAAAACAAGTCTCTTGCTTGGCTAAAAAGTCTATAATGGCAACACGTGCTGGATTACCTAAAGCCTTGGCATATCGTGCCATACGAATCTGTTTTTCGGTGTATTCTTGTTTTTCCATGCCTAAATTTCATTGGTTTGACGCTGCAAAATTACACAATTATTTGGATTGTTCGTATTTTTACGAATATATTTTTCATTATGGCGGTGGGATGCTGGTTGGCGGCGAGGTGATTTTGCTTTCTTTTAGCAAACTCCTATGCTTGTTTGAATTGGATTATTCGTACTTTTGCACAATCACAAAAGACAACCATACACCATGGCAAGCAACCTCGATTTCGTTCAATATATCGCCGACCAATGCTCTGGTGCGGGCGAGATTACGGTGAAAAAGATGTTCGGCGATTACGGCATCTACTGCGACGGCGTCTTCTTCGGCCTCATCTGCGACAACCGCTTCTACCTGAAACCAACCGAGGCAGGCCGATCGTTGCTGCGCAGCGTCGAGATGCGTACACCTTACGACGGAGCAAAAGACTATTTCTTCATCGAAGATGTGGACGACCGCGATTATTTGTCGGCACTTGTCCGCGAGACCTGTAAGGTATTGCCACAGCCGAAGCCGAAAAAGAAAAAAATGAAATAAATGAATTTTTCTCTTGACTCGTCTCAATGAAACGGAAAAGCGGCCACCTCCACTTTCCCGACACATCCACCTTCGATCCGTTTATAGATTGTTTTTTATTAACTTTGCAGCCGAATTACGAAACAGATAAATCGGAATTTAGCGTTCTGGTTACTAAGCAAATAAACAAGTAAATTCCACTTTATCAGAGTGTTATATGACTTTAATAAAACATGAGGAAATAATAGAAATGAAAATAGAGAAATTCACGAATGATGACTTTGCTAAAGCAGTACCACTGGCTGCTGGTGCATGGGGAGAGTTTTATGCCGACGAACGGCAGTGGTTTATCGATGCATTGGCAGAGTATATTCTCCGCTACAATTACAGCAATCCCTCGCTGGCCTTGAAGGCCGTGGGCGATGATGGCGTGATTCATGGGGTGCTGTTTGCCAACTTCCATGATGACAAGGCAGATGTCTATCAATGGCGCGAGAACAATGAGGCACAGATGACCGACCATGAGCGTGAACGCTTCCGTCTATTGGCCGACTATATGCTGGAGGTTGACGGGAAAACGGTGCAGTGCATGAATGACGGCGAGGTGAAACTATCGCTCTTCATCAGTAATCAGAAAGGCTGTGGAAAACAGTTGCTGCAGGCTATGATGGATGAGTTTCAGCGCAGAGACCTGCGAAATCTTTACCTTTGGACCGACACCAGTTGCACCCACGAATACTACCCTCAGCATGGTTTCACACTGGTAGGTCAGTTTCTCAGCGAGGTCTATGACTCCTATGCTCCTGGCTACACCACATATATCT
>JAFSJF010000140.1 GCA_017439405.1 Bacteroidales bacterium | reverse complement strand
CCTCGGTTATACATTAAACTAGTTACTTGGGTGGCTGTGAAGCCCGACCCGTTCGGCTGCAAAGTTACGCTGTGGCCTTGACTTTTCCACGATTTTTATCCATCTGGCTTATAATTCGGGATTTTTATGTAAGTTTGCACCATCAATTCAACTCATTATGAGTACGCAGACCATGACCATGATACAAACCATCGCCAAGTATTTCGAGACGCAACCTGTCTTGAAGGCGTGGCTTTTCGGTTCCTTCGCACGAGGCGAGGAAAAACCCTGGAGCGATGTGGACATCCTTTTTGTTCCCGACCGTTCAGGAAAGCCGTTTACTTTGTTGACTATGGGTGGTATGTACTTGGATTTGAGGGAATTGCTTGGCCGTGAAGTGGATTTGGTCGAGGACGGATCGCTCCGTCCATACGCTGTTGAAAGTGTCGAACGCGATAAACAATTAATCTATGAGAGAAAGAGCGAGGGATAAAGGAAGGTTGGAAGACATCATCGAGTATTCCAATCATGTCACGCAATTCATGGAAGGTGTGACCCTTGAGGCGTTCTCCTCAAATACGCTATTGTATTTTGGTGTAATGAAGAATGTTGAAGTGGTTGGCGAAGCGGCTTTCATGCTGACAAAAGCCTTCAAAGCAGCACATCCCAAAACACCTTGGAAGATGATTGAGAGCATGAGGCATATATTGGTTCATGACTATGCACATGTTATCATGGAAACATTGTATGACACTGCCACGAATGACATTCCTGAATTTAGAAAGCAAGTCGAGACCTACCTTTCGGAAACCGATTGGGCTGAATGGGAGAAGGGAGAAGACCTGTTCGTTGATGCGCAAGATATTGTGTATAAGAGCGTTGTGGGCATGGCTCGAAATATGAGGGCAAAAGGAATGTCGTTGGAAGAAATCGCAGACATCACAGGCCTTTCCGAATGGGAAATCAGGGAGTTATAGTTTGTCTTTGAGTTCATCCGGCTCAAAGCCCAGTTTTTTGCGCAGTTCGCTGCGGCTCTTGTTGATGGAATGGACGCTCAGGCCGAGCAGGTCGCCCATCTCCGTGTTGGTGAGGCCGCTGCACGAGAGCAGACACACCTTGGAATCCGTCTCGTTCAGGTCGGGGTAATGCTCGCCGATGAAGGCCTGCAAGCCCGGATAGGCCGCCTCGATGACCGACACGGCACTCTCATAGGCGGTTTCCTTGCCGTTCATCACCTGCCGCACCAAGGGTCTCCACTCCATTTTGGGGTCGTAGGCGTTCTTCTCGATGCGGGCGGCGGAAAGGATAAGGCGGAGGCGGCTCGTAAGTTCTTGTTTCACAAAAGGATTCTCCTTGGGTTGCTCCGGCCCTGGCGCTTGGATTTCCGGCTGCGGCTCCTCGGGTTGGGTTTCAACGGTTTCCGTTTTCGGCTTGCGTTTCAGCCAGAACAGCAAGGCTGCTATTATTAAAAGGAGTGCTGCCAAAGCCACGCTACAGAAAATCTGTGTTTTATGTTGTTTTTGAAGTTGCTTTTCAGCCATCGCATTTCGCAAGTTCAAATAATCGTTTCGTTGTTGCTGACGGCTATAATTTCGCACCACGCCAAATTTCGCACCATAGTATGTTTCGTCGGATATAATCCGATGCGACAAAAAAACAGGGACAAGATCATGTTGTCGGCCATAACAAGAAAACAAGTCATCACCACTAAATTTATACTTTTGACTGCGCGATTTTGCCCTCGCCCAAATTCGGAGATAATAACCAGTCGAATCGTCGCTTACCGGCTTAATATCGTGTCTGACATTATGATCAAAAAACAATTCTTTTATGCCGTATGCCTTGGTAGCCAATTTCAACCCCGTGTTTTCAGCCTCCAATAGCCTCAACACTTCCAAGCCCGCATCCCTATTGTCGAAATGCTCGCCGCCCAACATCACACCTTGGTTGAACAAAGCCCGCCACAGAGCATCGTCGTTGCCGCTTTCTGTCGCAAAATCAATGCTTTGGGCCAAACAGAGTGTGGCATTGTCAAAGTCGTTCAAAAACTGATAATTCAAACCCATCATGTTCTGCACGAAGGCTCTCTCAAACAAACGGTTGCCAAAATAACGGTCGGCGGAATCCAAGGCCGCAGCTGCCTCTACATATCTGTCCATCCAATGCAAATGCCTTCCCTTCTGGAAAAAGGCACGGGCAGCAGTGAGGCTATCGCCTGCCCGAAGCGCAAAATCTGCAGCGTTTTCGAAAGATTGCAAAGCCAAACTATCGGCATAAATCGTCTGCAAGTCGTAACCTTTGTAAAGCGCGGCCAAAGCCGCCTTCTGGGGTTGGCCTTTTTTGGCAAAATAGGCAGGAGCGTGGTCAAGATCTGGTGAGGTATAGGTATGGTTCATTACCTTATCTAACAAGAAGTTGCCGTTTGATTGAGTTGGATCAGTGGCATCGCGGTCGGCGCCGTAAATGGCGCGGCCTTGTAGGAGAGCCATCTCCATGCGTTGGGCTTCGCTGAAATAAACTTCCATGTGCATCACGCTGTCAATCAGGCGCAAGGCACTGTCGGGATGGGGTTCCACGACGGCTTCGGCTTGACGGAGCAACTTCTGGGCTTCGCGGTTAGGATGGTTGCAGGCGACCAAGGCCAGCAACAGGCTTCCAAAAAACAGATGGCGTATTTTCATAACGGCAAAATTACAAAATTGTGGTTGATGTGCCGCAAAATTACCGCGTTCCGAAACAAGGCTGCCAAAAATATCGTTTTCATTTCGGTTTTTACAATCATTTTTCTAAAACAAGATTTTGGAAAGATTGATAATCAATCTGTTGCAAAAACCGCTTTACAAACTTTGGAAGGATGGGTTACAGCCACCAAGCTATCCAAACAGCGCATCCATCGTGACCAATTTCTGGATTTGACCGAAATATTCATTGTAGGTCAAGCCATAGGTGGTTATCAACGTAAGATGCACGTTACGGTTCCTGGGCAGACGGTCAATCAATGTCTGTATCCTGTGGCGCAGCTTCGCGTCGTAGGCCTTGTTGATGGCAAAATCTTCCTTGTAGAACTTCATCTCGCAAAGGTTGACAACGCGGTCGGCGCGGTCGATGAGCAGGTCGATTTGCGTTCCTTCGGTGTCGTCGTCGCCGCGCAAGCTCCAAGCGGATTCAGTGGAAGTGACGGCACCTATACCTAAAGCGTTCTTTATCTGCTGGATATGGCTCAAACACACTTCCTCGAAAGCGACGCCTTTCCATGCCGAGAGTTTTTGCGAGTTCTGGTTTTTCTCCCAAAACTCTTGGTCGGTGATTTCACCGTTAGCGATGAATTTGGCATAAAACAGGCAGAAGTTGTCCACCAATTTGTAGTGTTCCTCGCGCTTCGAGCAGCCGAAAGGCACATAGCGCAAGATGAAATCGCTGGCTTCGAGAGCGGCCAACATTTTGGAAAAATTCCCTCCTTTCTGTATGCCCGTCGCAGCCGCGATTCCGTCCCTCGTGAACCCGCTGTGCCTCGTAGCCAACAAGTTGATGACTTTCATGTAATCCGCAGGTTTCGAGAACAAAGAGGCGAACAAGCGGTTAAACTCGTTCTTCAGTTTGGCGTTTTTGGCAAAAAACAGCAAATCGATGTTCTGGCCCAAGCTCAATCCCTTTCGGAAATAGCTCAAATAATAAGGTATGCCACCTACGGCCATATACGCCTGAATGATGTCGTATCGCGTCATTTTCAGGTCGTTGGATTTGAAAAAAGCCTCACATTCACCCAATGTGAACGGCGAGAGCTTGATTTCGTATGTCAGGCGGCCATAAAGCCCGCCATAGTTGTTGATGAGGTTGTCTTCCATCCACGAAGTGGCGCTACCGCATACGATAAGCATCAGGTTGTCGCGCCCCGAGCCCCATGAGTTCCAGAAATATTCCAATGCAGAGAGGAACTTGGAACGCGGTGTGTCCATCCACGGAAGCTCATCGATGAAAACCACCTGCCGTTTCGTAGCGTCCACGCTTTCAAGCAGTTTCATCAGCATGAAGAAGGCATCAAGCCAAGTTTTGGGAAGTTCTTCAGATTCCCATCCGTAGCGTACGAGCGAGTTGTAGAAACTTTTCAACTGGTCTTGCAGGATGTTGGAGCTTTCGATGTCCATCGGCGACATTCCTGTGTGGTAAAACGTCATTTTGTCTTTAAACAACTCCTTAATCAGATAGGTCTTGCCCACCCTACGGCGACCGTAAACTGCGACAAATTCTGGTCTTTTTCCACGATAAAGTCGCATAAGTTCCTCAATTTCAGTGTTTCTGCCAATAATATCACTCATTTTTTGTGTCTTTAATTTTCTGCAAAGATACAAAAACATTCTTTCACGGACGAACAAACACTACTTTATTTGTCCTCGAATGATAAAAAAGTGCTTTCACGGACGAATAAGTACTATGCTATTTGTCCCCGAATTGGTATAAAACACATTTCACGGACAAATAAGTACTATACTATTTGTCCCTGAATTGGTATAAAACACGTTTCAGGGACGAATAAGAATGGATTTGAGGGCGTTTTTCGTCCAACTTATATTGTATGTTAGGATTTCCCTATGGAGCTTGATTCTTTCCGCATCGCGTGGCGCACCGTAAGAAACGCCGAAGTGCATCCCACCAAAAGAATCGTGGCGAAAATCAGCAACACGTCTTTGAACTTCAACAGGACAGGATAAGCATCCACGACATAGTTGCCGCCCGTGCCGAACTTCACGAAACCGAACCTTTGCTGCAACAGCACCAAAACAATGCCCAACAGCAAGCCGATGACGCCACCCGCCACGGAAATCAGCAGGCCTTCGTTGAGGAAAATGCGCTGAATCAGGCTGTTGTCGGCTCCCATCGACTTCAGGATTTCGGTGTCCTTGCGCTTCTCGATCATCAGCATGGAGAGCGAGCCGACCACGTTGAAGGTAGCCAAAATCAGGATGAAAGTGAGGATGACATAGACCGCCCATTTCTCGGAGCGCATGATGCGGTATAGCGTTTCCTGCTGCTCTTGCTGGTTCTTCACGGTGAAGTCCTCCCCTATCACGGCCTTCACAGCTTTTTTCACCTTATTTATGTCAACATTCGGCGCAACGAAAAGCTCCACATTGTTCGCTTTGTTCTCATATTCAAGCAATTCCGAAAGCCAATCGAAAGGCACGAGCACGAGTTTTTCGTCTTGTTCCTGTTCGGTGGAGAACACGCTGCGGACGGTCAGCACGTCGGAATTGAAGCTGTTTTCGAGGCTCATCAGCGAGGCGTTGCCGCGCTTGGGCACATAGACGCGCATCATCGCATAGGGATTGTAGGCATTGATGCCGAGATACCATGCCACGCCCGCACCCGGCACGGCAAAGCTGTGCTCGTCCTCGTCGGCGAGTTGCAGACCATCACTACCAAAAATGATTTCGTTCAAGCGACCAATATGCTGGTATTCAGTGCCCACGCCTTTCACTTGTCCGATGTGCTGCTTGTCGTTGGCGCGAAAAAGCGCATCTTCGGTAATCGTGGGAACCACATATTCCACGCCTTGAATGTCTTTGAGTTGTCCCAATGGGAAAGCCGTCAAGTCGATGGTCTTGCCTTTCACAGGCGCGATTTGCAGGTCAGGCGTGAGGCGGTTGTTCATCAACGAAATCACCTGTTCAAGCCCGTTGAAGGCCGACAGCACCACGATAAGCGCAAAAGAGCCAACGCTAATACCCAGAATGGAAATCCATGTGATGATATTGATGAGGTTGTGGCTCTTTTTGGCTAAGAGGTAACGCTTTGCTATGAATAGCGGTAGTCTCACTTGTCGGGATGCAGCAGATTGTCGATGTTTTCGATGTAGTCGAGCGAGTCGTCCTCGAAGAAGCGCAATTCTGGCACAACGCGCATCTGATGGCGCACGCGGTTGCCGAGCAGTCCACGGATGGCCTTGCCGTTTTGAGCCACTTCCTCCACCACCTTTTTCTTGTCATCGACGCCGAAGACACTCAAATAAACATTCGCGTAACCGAGATCTGACGTGACCCTCACATGCGTCACCGTAATCATCAGCATCGGCACCTTCGGTTTCAGCTCCTTTTGGAAAATATCACCTAATTCCTTTTGTATCAACCTGTTAACTTTTTCTAATCGTTTGCCTTCCATTTCTATTCAGTTGTAAGTTTGAAGTAGTTCAGTTATCAATCATGGGAAATGCAAAAATAGGGAAAACTTTTGAAATTGTCTGTGAAAGTGTTGGGGTAAACTGAAAATGTTTGTTTTTACCGGCAGAAAAACAAACGATAACATCCTTACAAAAACCCCTCGGCCTGAGCCGAGGGGTTGCTTACGTTAATCATATGTTTAGTATGCCTTATATTTGTCGCCCGTCTTTTCGATGAGGATTTGGTAGTAGTCGTCGCTGTATTTCGGGTGTTCGCTCTTGATGGGCGTGTATTTGCTGCCGGGTTTGGTGGGTTGGACGGTGTTCACGTTGCCGTCCATGTATTTCATGAACAGGTTATGATAAAGCTTCTTCCATGATTGCGTCATCTTGTTCGCTTGGTCGCACGAGAACTTGGTCAGTTCGCGCACTTGTGCCTCGCGGCCTTTGATGGCGTCGACACGTTTGTCGAGTTCTGGGACAGCCTTGTTCACCCAGTTTTCTTCCATCTCGCGCTGTGATTTGCGTATTTCGGGGTGGATGTAGTCGTATTTGGTGTAGGCCCAGTTACTCATCTCGTTGAACGTCCAGAAAGCGGAGGTCTCCGACCACTCGCTCATCGAGCCGTTGCCTTCGCGGAAGCACTCGGGGATTTCGGTCATGCAGGTGTACATCGGGCAATAGACGGTGTTGTCGGTGTCGTCCACGCCAAACCAGATGATGCCGCCGATGGGCCATTCGTATTGGCCACGGCTTTGGGCGACGAAGCTGAAACCGGTCTGTTGCGTGGCAGTGGTGCGCTCGTGAACGTAGGTCGCGCCATTCACTTCAAACTCCATCGGGCGCCAGCGGTAAGGGCAGTGGAACGGGCCTGCACCCACGTCTTGCGACATGTCGAGCTCAGTGCCTTCGAGGTGGTCGCGCATGAAGTCCATCATGTCGAGGACGCTGACCTTCTTGTTGGGCAACACCCAGAGGGGCATGCGGTTGGTGGGGAAGTTGTCGGGGGTCTGGCACATGCCGGCCTTGTAAGGCTGCACGCGCTGGATGTCGCGGCCCGTGGCATAGCCCCAATAGTCCTTCATGTTGTCGGTCACCTTGTTGAACATGGCCCACACGCGCAGGTCGCAGAAGCGGGCGCCGCTGAAATCGACGGGGTTATAGACATCGGAGAACGAGAACTTCTCGTCGGGACCGTTGTAGAGCTTCATCTCCTTGGCGAAGCTGATGACATCGTCGGCATAGACGCAGTCGATGTTCTTGTCTTTGAAGAGCTTGTCGATCTGCTTGAAGGTGATGCTGGTCTTGTTTTTCTTGGCCAAGGGGAAGGTGGTGATGCGGGCTTGGTTGGCGTGACCGCTCACGTAGCCGTCGGGAATGCGGCGGGCTACCCACACGGCGCCCTTGTTGCCCTTGCCTTTGCCGATCATTTCGAGGATCCATACCTCTTCGGTGTCGCAGATGGAGAACGACTCGCCCTCGCTGACGTAGCCGTAGTTGGCCACGAGTTCGCCCATGCATTTGATAGCCTCGCGGGCGGTCTTGGCGCGTTGCAAGGTGATGTAAATCAGGCTGCCGTAGTCGATGATACCATCGCCTTCCCAGAGGCTTTCGAGGCCGCCGTAAGTGGTTTCGCCGATGGCCAACTGCCATTCGTTCATGTTGCCGACCACGTTGTAGGTGTGCGCGACTTGCGGGATTTGGCCGCGATACATGCCACCGTCCCAGTCATAGACATCGAGCATGGCGCCAGCGGGCCAGTCTTTGGCGGGATAATGGTAGAGTTCGCCGTAAAGCACATGGCTGTCGGCGGCGTAGCTAATCATGCAGGAGCCGTCGGTGGAGGCGCCTTTGGTGATGAGGAAATTGGTGCAGGCGTTGGCTTCGCCGAAGGCAAAGATGAGGACCAAGGCCATGATTGCAGATAAGGTTTTCTTCATAGTGTTAGTTTTTATGATTATTGATTCGATTTCAATTGTTCCATGGCATAAGCGTAGGCTCCGATGGCCACCGACGACGAAGTGCCAAGCTTTGTGATGCCCACGCCGACACGCTTGGTTGGGTCGTACCACACCATTTGGTCGCTGAAGGGCACTTTCACCATCTTTCCCGATTTCTCCGTGAAGCGGATCATGTCTTGGGGATCCATCAGGTTGTAGGCTACGGTCTCCATGCGGCTGAGTGGGCTTCCGTTAAGTCCCGTGAAGGGTTCGTTCATCTTTTTGATGAGGGTGGGCAAGAAGACAGGCCAGGCGCCAGAAAGTCCGCCGCCGATGACGATGAGGCCGTCGATGAGCGAGATGGCATTGGCCAACACGTCGGCCAAGGCGGTGGCCAGTTCGTTCCACGACTTCAGGGCAGCTTCCTTGTTGCCGGGCAGTTGCCCCATGGCGATGCGATAAATGTCGTAAGGATGTGGCGTCTCCTCGAATGCGATGCCGGCTTCGCGGCCGTACACGCGGCGCACGGCACGGATGCTGATGCTGTCTTCGGCACTGGTGCTGGGCAACAGCGGATTGCGGTGGCGGTTGATTTCGCCTCCAGCCGAGTTGTCGCCGTTGAGCAGCACCTTGTTGATGACAATGCCTCCGCCAAAACCTGTGCCGATGGTCACGCCGAGAAGGTTCCTGTAGCGTTTCGGGTTGCACTGCTGCTCAAGCAGGTTGTTCACCTCGGGCAACAGGCCGCCGAGGGCTTCGCCGTAGGCAAAGAGGTCGCCGTCGTTGTTGATATAGACGGGCACTTGGAACTCGTTTTCGAGCATCGCTTTCAGCGGGATGCCGCCTCGGAAAGTGGGCAGGTTCTCCAGGTCGCCGATGATGCCGTTGGGATAGTCGGCGGGACCCGGGAAGCAGAAACTGATGGCCGCAGCCTTTTGTCCGCAACGGGTCTCGCATTCGTGGAATCCAGTGATGAGCTTTTGAAGCACCTCCTCAAGGGTCGGTGCCGCCGAGGGGATGGTGAACGGCTCGATGATTTCGCGTGCGTTTTGCACGGCTGAGAACTTGAATCCTGTGCCACCGGCATCGAGGATGAAGATGATTGGATAAGTATTCATAATAGATTGGTTTTATTTGACTTAACAAAATTTTGCTTGTCCTTGAATTTCTCCACCCACAGCACCCACATGAGAAAGATGACGAGGTAGAAAAAAGCCTTGAAGATGTAGTCGTGGGCCAATTGGAAGGTGTTGATGTCGCTGCCGCCAAGACGGATGTGGATGTTGGGCCACCAAACTTGCATCATCAGCACGCCGCAGATGCGGATGACGTTGGTCCACTCGATGACTACCAGTCCGGCGGGAATGTACCACAGCTTGTGCCGCCATGGACCGGGAAACAGCACCATGAGGAACAGCCAGTGCAGCCATTGCTTCAGGCTAGCGCACTCGGGTGCGATGATGACACGCGCCCAGCCGCCGTCGCTGTTGAGTGCGGCGACGAACCTTTTGGCGCTGATGACAGTGATATCAACGCGGAGAACATGGTCGAGCACCCAACAAGACTGGCCGAAAACCATGTTGACCGACCAAACCATCAGCCTGTCAACCGTCCTTTTGACTGGCCAATAATCCAAGGCTTGCCACCCTAAATAGACAAAATGGAAACTGATTATCAGCAAGATAAACAAACCCACATTGACTGTACTTTGGTTTTTGGGATCTTTGCAATATGTCTTGAAATCGTCGAATTTCATGAGAATAATTTGGGGTGCTAAATTACGGAATTAATGAAATATCCGTACCTTTGCAGCCCAAAAAATGTTGAAGACATGGAAAACGACAGCATTGTAAGCGAAGTTACGGATGCCATCCAAGACACCTCAGCCGTTAACGGCATGGCCGAAAGCATACGAAGAATCACCACCACACCCGTTTCCGACTGGCTGCCCGACTTGGTGAGGGACTATTTGGTTCCGTTTGGCATCAAATTGGTGGTGGCCATCGTTGTCTTGCTTTTGGGACGTTGGATTATCAAGCTGATACAGAAAGCCTTCCAGCGTGCAATGCTCCGTCGAAGTGCCGATCCATCACTCAAATCGTTCCTGAGCAGCGTGATTTCAGTGCTGCTGCATTTCGTCCTTATCGTGTCGATTATCAGCATTTTAGGTATCAACACAAGCTCGTTGGTCGCGTTGTTGGCCTCAGCGGGATTGGCGGTGGGCATGGCCTTGAGCGGCACTTTGCAGAACTTCGCCGGCGGAGTGATGATCATGCTTTTCCGCCCGTTCAAGGTGGGCGACTACATCTCATCGCAAGGCTACGAAGGCAAGGTCAGCGCGATACAAATCTTCAACACGATTATTCTTACAACGGACAACAAGACGGTTATCCTGCCCAACGGGACACTCTCGACGGGGGTGGTGACCAACTTCAACAAAGAATCCAACCGCCGCGTCGATTGGGTGTTTTCCATCTCCTACGGCGACGACTACGACCATGCCAAGGCCGTACTCCAGCATCTCTGCGATGCCGACTCGCGTATCTTGAAAGAGCCTAAGGTTGTCATAGAGTTGCTTAAGATGAGCGACAGTTCGGTCGATATCACCGTCAGGGCAAGGGTGAAGCCTGAAGACTATTGGGACGTGTATTTCCGCATGAACGAGCTGGTTTACAAGACCTTCCCGCAAGAAGGTTTGTGTTTCCCCTTCCCGCAAATGGATGTCCACGTAGTTAAAAGCCATTGATTGTCCTTTGACGTTGGTCGAATTTCGAGTCACGAAGTACATGAACATAACATAATCAACAAAGGAATAAACAAATGAACGCTCTAACCAGAACAGATTTCCAATTCCCGGGCCAGACCAAGGTCTATCACGGCAAGGTCCGCGACTGCTATTTCATCAACGACGAATACATGGTGATGGTCGCCACCGACCGCATCTCGGCTTTCGACGTCATCCTGCCCAAGGGCATTCCGTATAAAGGTCAGGTGCTCAACCAGATAGCCGCCATGTTCCTCGATGCCACCGCCGACATCGTCCCCAACTGGAAACTCGCCACGCCCGACCCGATGGTCACCGTGGGACGCCTTTGCAAGCCTTTTCCGATTGAGATGATTATCCGCGGCTACCTCACGGGCAGCTCGTGGCGCACCTACAAGAGCGGACAGCATACCATCTGCGGCGTGCAAATTCCCGACGGCATGAAGGAGCACCAACGCTTCGCCGAGCCCATCATCACCCCGACCACCAAGGCTGAGGAAGGCCACGATGAGGACATCTCGCGCGAGGAAATCATTGCCAAAGGCTTGATTAGCGAGAGCGATTATGCTCAGATTGAGGACATTACGCGGAAGCTCTTCCAACGTGGCACCGAAATCGCCGCCAAGCAGGGCTTGATTCTTGTCGACACGAAATACGAGTTCGGCAAGATTGGCGACCAAATCGTGCTGATGGACGAGATCCACACGCCCGACTCGTCGCGCTACTTCATCGCCGACCAATACGAGGAACGTTTCGCCAAGGGCGAGCCGCAGGTGCAACTCTCGAAGGAGTTCGTCCGCGAGTGGCTGATGGCCAACGGCTTCCAAGGCAAGGAAGGTCAGCAAGTGCCCGAAATGACGCCCGAATACGTCAACAGCGTTTCGGAGCGTTACATCGAACTCTACGAAAAGGTCACGGGTCACAAGTTTGAGAAAGCTCCCGACTCGGAAGACCTTCTGAAACGAATTGAAACTAATGTATTGAACTACTTGAATTTATGAAAAATATGCAATAATTTTGCATATTTTTTGGCACTTTTTTGAGGTAGATTTGCATATTTTTCACGAAACAAACATTGCCATGAACAGTGGCAATGTTGTTTTTTTGCCCTCAACGCCCACATTGCCTGCACCGAATTTGTAGCCGATTTCGATGTTGGGTTTGTTCAAAATGGTGTCCAACGAGGCGGTTGTCCCGCGTTTGGCTTTCACTTCGATGGGCACGGGTTTCGCATTGCGCTCGATGAGGAACTCGACCTCCACCGAGTTGTTGTCCTTGCAATAATAATATAGCGGAAGGCCCTTTTTCAGCAGAAAATCAGCCATCAAGTTCTCATAAATCCCGCCTTTGGCATAACTGGTGAGCGTGTCGTCAACGACAGCGCGTTTCATCTCGAAACCATACATGGCGACCAACAAGCCAATATCAGTGACATAAATCCTGAACTGGTCTTCTTTGGCGTAAGCCGCCAAAGGAAACTCAACCGTCGAAACATTGTGGCAAAAGGCTATCAGGTTGGCATCGCGCAGCCAGTCGAGGCTGTTGGCGAATTTCCGCGCCGTGCCTTTCTTCTCCACCACTGAATACTGGAACTTCGTGTTCTCCTTGGCCAATTGTGAAGGAATGGAAAGGTAGCAGTTGCGCGCCTTGGGCTTGTCGGCAGTCGGGGCGTATTTGGCAATGTCATTCAAATAATCCGCCAAAATCTTGCTTTGTTCAGCGTGGACGAGGTTGAAATTATGCGTCTCAATAAACTTGTTGACCACCGCTGGCATCCCCCCAACTGTCATATACTCACGCAGATACGACATCATCTTTTCGTGAATCACCCAATCAACGGCTTCACCCGAAGTGAAATGCCCACGCAAACCTTCTATCAGACTCTCCTTAACACCCAATGCCCACAAAAACTCCTCAAAATCTAGGGAAAACATATCCATCTGCCGCTCATAACCAACGGGGTAAGACGACACCTCTTTATAATTAATACCCAAAAGCGACCCCGTAGCAATCACATCATATTGGTTATCTATCGCCCAGAATTTCAACGAAGTACGTGCTTGGGGACAGGATTGTATCTCGTCAAGGAAAAGCAAAGTCTCGTGCGACACAAACTCGGCATCAGGCATAAACAAGGTGATTCTTTGGATTAGTTCGGGGACGGAAAGACTACCATCAAAAATGGCCCTCATTTCGGGATGTTGCTCGAAATTGATTTCCACGAAATGCGGATAATGCCTTCGCGCAAAGTCCTCAATGATAAAGGTTTTCCCGATTTGCCGCGTCCCTTTGACGAGCAAACATTCCTTGTCCTTGGTGTTTTTCCACTCCAAAAGCCGTTCTGTAATCTTTCTTTTCAGCATCTTCTTAAAGTATTGAGAAACTGCAAAATTAGAAAAATATGCAAAATAATTGCATATTTTTCGGTACTTTTTTGAGGTGGATTTGCATATTTTTCACGAAACAAACATTGTCATGAACAGTGGCAATGTTGTTTTTTTGCCTTCAATGATTCTGCCCTCAACAGCAAAAAACTTAATTTTGGTGAATTAAATCACCGAAAATTATAATATTTGGTGAATTGAATCACCAAATTTAGTATTTTTGCGGGGTAAAAAGGTAGATTATGATAGAACGCAAACTACGCAAGGTTATCGAAAACCGTTTTTTCAATGGGAAAGCCATCGTGCTTATAGGTGCGCGACAAGTGGGAAAAACCACATTGCTGCAAGAACTGACGAATGGAAGAAATGATATTCTATGGCTCAATGGAGATGAACTCTCCACAAGGACTTTGTTGCAGGAAGTGTCGGTGGAGAAATTCCGAAGTCTGATAGGATCCAAAAAAATCATGGTCGTGGATGAAGCCCAACGAATAGAGAACATTGGATTGAAAATGAAGCTGATAACCGACCATCTGCCAGAGGTTCAACTCATACTTACCGGAAGTTCATCGTTCGAACTTGCCAATCGTGTCAACGAGCCTTTGACGGGCCGAAAATGGGAATATACCCTGTTTCCGCTCTCATTCGCCGAAATGGCCGAACACACCAATCCTTTTGAGGAAATCAAGCACTTGCCGCTTCGCTTGGTCTATGGTTACTACCCAGATGTCGTCATGCACCCTGGCGACGAAAAAGAAGTTCTTAAGCAAGTCACTGACAGTTACTTATACAAGGATGTCCTCGAATGGGAGCGCGTCAAGAAATCCGATAAATTGGTCAAATTGCTTCAGTCGTTGGCTTTTCAAGTGGGAAGCGAAGTGTCGCTGAACGAGTTGGGACAACAAGTCGGCTTGGACAAAAACACGGTGGAGAAATACATCGTCTTATTGGAACAAGCCCAGGTCATTTTCAGGCTTGGCTCATTAAGCCGTAATCTCCGCAATGAATTAAAGACGGCCCGTAAAATCTACTTCTACGACAATGGTATCCGCAACGCCCTCATCAGCAATTATAACGACCTTGCCCTTCGTGACGACATTGGGGCTTTGTGGGAAAACTGGATGATTAGCGAGTTGGTCAAGAAACGGTCTTACGACCGCCAATTTGTCAACCGTTATTTTTGGAGAACCACACAACAACAAGAAATCGACTACATCGAGGAAGCCGATGGACGTTTCACAGCATACGAGTTCAAGTGGAATCCGAAAAAGAAGGCCAAAATAAGCCAAACTTTCTTGAATGCCTATCCCAACACCGAAATTACGACTGTTAATCCAGATAATTTCTTTACGATACTTTTATAGTAAAAGGCCTTCGATACGGAGAACCTTGTCAAACAGATTGATAATAATGTGCTGAACTATTTGAGGCTATGAAAAACATACGATAGTTTTGCATGTTTTATGTGACTTTTTAGACAGAATTACCGTATAGTCCGCCGTAACTCGATAAAAAATGGGTTATGGGGAAATATATGGTGATTTTATTCGGATGTTATCCCCAATATTCCGCAATGCCAAAGATGGCGAGGGCAAGGAAAAAGAATTGGATGGCATAGCCTATGGCAGTCATAAAACGGCTCCCAGCCAAATTCATGCTACTCTTAATCCAAAACCAACGAGGCGGCACCGTGTCTGCCCAACCGACAATGCCGACCACAAGACCGAGGATTGCGCTCAACGCACCCACGATAAGTGATGCGGGAGAGGGGGCTTCCAGTAGATATAGTCCACCAAGTATTATTGCTATTGGACTAATGAATTGGAATATCCAAAGAAATAGAGCCATATACTACTTTCTCTTTGCTCTTTCACGTTCTCGTTTGAGACTTTCCTTTGCGCTCTCTATTTGGCGTTTAAGGTTCTCGATATTGCGGTCGTGACTGGCAGCATGGTCAATCTTTTGTTTGCGGTAACTGGCTTTACTGCTTGGAGAACTGGCACTTTTTATATATGCAGCATATCGCTCATTGTCCTTCTTTTTTGCTTCTCGTTCCTTGGTTACTTGAGAACGTAAGTCAATAAGACGTTTGCGGTAATATTCTACAGACATAATAATGTTTAATTGGAATCTGGTGGCAGGGAGACCTGCCACCAGATTGGTTTATACCGTTTTATTTGGCATATTTGGATTTAAGGGCATCCATATCGGCTTTTCGAGCCATTTTCGGAATGTCGGGCAGTTTGGCAAGGGTCATTTCATCGAGAGCCAATACATGGTCATCGCAAGATGCAACTTGAACTTTCAATCCAAAGTTGGTCATCATGTCCTTCTCGAAACCGCCAACCGTCTTACTTCCACGGCATTCATAACTGCCTGTCTTTGTTGCAACCTCACTTACTTTCTCATCACCAGTAAGGCGTTTCTTTCCTTGATACACACGCAGAGTACCACCGAACTCATCTTTGAACCTCTTACAGAGGGTTGACACCAAAAGGCGTCCGTCAACTTTGATTTCCATTGTATTGCTATTTATTGTTGATGAAATCAATAAGTTTTGCTCCGAGTTGTCTTGTATTCCATTCGGGATTAACCTCGAATCCCTCTTTCTCTGCCACCTCACGAAGAGCACCTTTAACATTGTCGTAAACACGGTAAACTTCTATACCGCCACTTTCGAGTACACCAATCATATACTCGCCACTGATTGCTGATTTTTTGTAAGCCATAATAATTGATATTAAATGATTATTTGAAAAGTCTTTTGATTTTGTTTTTTAGACTGCCTTTAGCCTTGCGGACTTTTGCCATACGGGCGGCAGCTTCCTTGCCTTCTTTGGTTCGTTTGTCCAACTTGCCGTCGGCTCTGCGTTTGGCTCCACTACTCTTTTTAATGGTAGGTTTCTTGGATGCTTTTTTCTGTGCTTCACGTGCCTTGCGGGCGCGCTCTACCATCTCTTTGTATTCCTTGGTCCTCTTGTCGACCTTGCCAGAGGCTGTTCTCTGTATTGCCATAACTATTTATTTTTTTGAGGGTTATTATTCAGCCGAAGTGTTTTCACCTTCGACAATTAGGTCTTCCTCTTCGTTTACAAACTCGTCGAGGATTGTGTTGGCTCTTTCTTCATCCACGCCAAGTATTTCGGCAAAGGCTATAAAGTTATCAACTTCGTCTTGCGATAGTACGGCATTGGCGCACAACATGTGCAGACAGAGTGTCAATACTCCTTCCTCTTCACCTTTGAAGACGTGTTTGGCGGCTTTTTCCAGATGTTCGTTGATTTCTTCCTCGGTCATGTTTTCCGTAGCCTTAATTTCCTTTTCGACTACGACTGGAATTGTGGGTAACTCCATGTCCTCTGCAAGGTCAAAAAGATATGCCTTTTCGGACTTGTCGTATTCGCCGTCCGCCCATACCGCTGCGGCTAAAAATGCGGCAAATGTTCTGTGGTCTGTTTTCATAAGATTGTATGTTTGTTTAGATTATTGAATGATTTCGAACTCTGTACGGCGATTCTCTGGTGACATTGGATTATCGGCGTTCTTAGGTTTACTGCTACCGAAACCGACAGCCTCCAGACGACTGGCATCAATGCCACCATGCTCAATAAGGAATGTAACAGCAGCCTGTGCGCGAGCTTCTGAAAGTTTTTGATTCAAATCGGCATTGCCTTCAGCGCTTGTATGGCCTTCAATACGCAAGCGCATTTCAGGATAGCGGTTCATCAATTTGGCGAGGTCATGAAGTACAAACTTAGCATCTTCATTTAATACAGCCTTGCCTTGCTCGAATTGTGCAGCGTTGAAGTTCTCCTCAATTGCCTCCAATTGCTGCAAATAAACAGTATCGGTGACTGTGATGATTTTTTCGACTTCGACAACCTTTTCCACTTCAACTATTTTCTCATTAGGCTTCGGGCGGCAAAGCAATGCTATGATAAGCCCCACAATAACCACACCGATAATTGCCCACATCCACCACGGAATGCTTTTTTTCACTTCACGTTTAGGAGGCACATATCCATTAAGATACTCCAATCTGAAAGACCCTTTTTGACCAATTCCTTTTTCTGCGGCTTCAAATTGGGCAATTTCAATTCCATACTGCAATGCATGACTTACCAAACGTTCAAAACTTGGTTTAGTCCACATTTTCACAACGGCAACCTTTGAGCCATCGCCCATTGTGAGTAGTTCATCTTCTTTTTGGAAGAAACCATCCCAGTTGGCATCGGTGCCTTTTTCCCCAGCCTTGACGAAGTTTTTCTTAACGCCGCTGTCGGGATTTAATTCATCTGGAAATGCCTTTTTAAGGTCATCCATAGTGGCTTGTGGATACATCACCATGTAGGCGTGCATTATGCCCAGAGCCGTGCGGTTCTGTGCCTTGCCATAAACTCTTACTTTGTTTGCCATTTGTTTTATGTTTTAGATTAAATTTCCACAATACAGTAATAAAACTCAACGTTCTCATATACATTCTTATTCCAAGAGATGATATAGTTGTTGTCAAGTTCAAAATTAGGGTGTGTCTTGGCACAGGTGCTGTTTGGTAGTTGCCAGTGTCTTACTGTGTCATGCAAACCTTCTTCCATACTGAATCTATAATTGTTGGACGTGCTTTTCCCCTTATTTAGATATTGGTTGTCACTGGTGACAAACACTGCCAATCCGTTCTTAACAGCATGGAAACGGCGACGTACAAGTTCCACACGGCGTACATCTTTCCAAAAATCGTACATTCCAAGGTCTTGCGCACCTTGGTTTTTTAGCACATCGATTGACTTTTCAAGATTCTCATCGAAACGCAACAGTTGTTTGCTATGCTTTTTAGTCTTGTATTTCAATTCAACTGGTAAGTATTCGGCATTTTTGCAAACCACTATGTCCAATTTCAGTTCGCTCTTCCAAACATAGTTATCCAACTCTTCATATGGCACAAAGTATTCAACATCCACATCGTCATAATGACCACTGCGAATAAGATGCAGTGCGAGATGCAGCTGCAAGTCTCTCTCGTTGAAGAGCAGTTCTCCGTTGCTTTGGGCAAGGTACTGCATAATGTCTCTTTTTGTCGTATCTATTAGTCTCATCTTTTGTTTCAGTGGATATAAAAAAAGAACCGCGAACATTTCTTTTGTCATATCCGAGGTTCTGCAATACCTATGCTACTACAAAGAAAGCTCACGGTTTCTGCATCTTGCTTGGATGCAGCAAACGAGCTCAGCATCATTGCGCCAGCCGACATTACGACAAGCACGGCCATTGTCATCAATGTTTTTTTCATTTCATTTATGGCAGTCTTTATCCTGTCACCTGTAGTTTTAGTTGTTAATTGATTCGGAGCAAAAATACTTTCTTCAACCGTTTCAAGGCACTTTTTGAAGTGACCTATTCGGTAACAGTTACCAAATTAGTCACACCTTTCCCTTGAATTCATCGGAAAGGTCGCGGAAGAAATCATAATCCAACGCTGTGGAAATGCGTTCAAGCAAGGCAATGTCGATGTTGTCCTTGAGGAAAATCCTGTGGATATGCGTACGGGCGCAGCAAATGTCCTTCGCCAACTGTGTTGCCGTTACGCCTTGCTGCCGCATTACCTCTTTGATATGTTGCCCGATGTGCATGAAAAAGCGTGGAATTTGTTTAACTTGCCGAACATCGGGTTTCCACGCCCACACAACAACAAGTTATTCCACGCCAAAAAAATGGCGTTTCATAACGGCTTCTTGTTGTGTTGTCTCAAAATGAGACAGTGTGGAAAATGATGTTCAAGAATTCGTTTTTGAAATGCTTATACTAAATGATTATGTGTCTGTATTCTTCTATTATTATTTATTCAGTTTTGTAAATTGTTGATATTGTATTTGTTTAATAATTCAAATGGGTTTTCTTACAGCCCCACACTTTTCAGCAGAGCCTTGATTTCCTTTTTGCTAATAGAGTCTCTTTCTTGCTTGTCGTAAATGAAAATGAGATTCACCACGCCATTGCTCTCGTCAACAAGAAAGGTGTAAGTAATGACCCTTGCGCCATGACTTTTCCCTTTGTTCTTGTCGCTTATCGCCATACGCACCTTCCGCAGCCCACCGCCAAGGTCATCCCCTTCGATAGGGTTATCCGTCAGCATATCGCTCAGTTGCTTCAGGTCGTTCTTGAACGACTTATACTTCTTGGCAAGGCGCTTCGCTTCTCTAATGAAAGTGGGTTGCGGAATGATTTTAAAGCTCGTCGATGACATCCTGCAAGGTTTTAGCGTTGGCATAATCACATTCTTTCATCTCTTTCAAACCCTGCCCAATGCCTGCGAGGAGCTCGTCTTTTGTGATGTACTCGTCATTTTCCGACTTGGCTTTTTGAGCAACAAGGTCACAAATAAACTTCAACACTTTTTGCATATAGGTTTCATCATCAGCAAGATAACTTAATTGATGAAACAATTCGGCATTCAATTCCATTGTACTCATGGCTTGTTCCTTCCTTTTTTTTGAGCAAAAGTAACAATTATTTTGAGAACAGGTGTATTTCGCTATTCTTTTTTACAAAAAACTCCCCAAAACCATCACGGGCTTTGGGGAGCGACATTGTCAAATGTGCGTTACAACCCCTTGATAAATTCGTTCAACTCCTGTTTCGAGCTGTCGTAAGTGAACACATCGTTCAGCATGTAATACTTGTTCTTCTCGACACAATAGGGATAGGCAAACTTGGCCCATTCGAGCTTGTTGTTCTCGTACGTGAACAATCGGCAGATTTGTGCGATTTGGTTCACCGTCATAGGATTGTTGGCCACGATTTGCTTGGCGGTAGTCAGGCGGGTGTCGTCAAAGGATTCTTTTGACAACAGGTTCACTGCCTCGTCAAAGTCTCTCGGATTCATGCCCATCTCGATATGTACGGGTTCGGGAACGGGAGGTTGTACAATCTCTATTTGAGGCGTTGATGGCGTAGCTGGCATGGGCGGTAATGGCATTTCGGTCATCACATTCATCGTGAGTTCGGGGCGAATGTTGCCTTGGGTGGGTTCGAAACCAAAAAGATTTCCGTGTTGCACGATGCTGAAACCTTGTGGATACCTCATGTCAACAAAACGGCCGATGCACTCTTGCTCTGGGTTGTCAAGCTCAACGCGGATGTAGAATTCATCGGGCCAAAGGTTGTTGATGCGGATAGAATGCACTGCATTTTCGTTTTGCAGCACATCATCGACAAAAAGCCAGAAGGCTTGATGTTTGGGGGCGACAATCGTCAGTGAGGAAGCCGTTTCGTGGCTGCCACCCGGACCGTGGCCGCCGTGACCACGATATTGGGCCATCGAAGGCAAGGCCAGCAAAAGAAACAGGTAAAGAATTGACTTTTTCATGGTTGAAACGTTTTAGTGATGATTCGTTGGATTGTCTATTCATTTACAAGAATTGTGCCAACTATGGTTGCAAGGTCTTTTCCTCCCATTGCCCGTCCTTGAAATTCACCACGCTGCGATAGCCAGCGCGTTTTAAGGTTTCTTGGTAGATTCTCTTTCGAGAAATGTGGAAAATGATGTTCAAGAATTCGTTTTTTGAAATGCTTATGCTAAATGATTATGTGTTTGTATTTGTTGCGTTTTGTTTGTTTTATAAATAAGTAATTTGATTATTCCTTTTTTATTATGCTTCAGGCCACTCGTCATCACAGCACAATTCCAAGTTTCCAAAATACAAGGCGTTTAGAGGAAAACTCAAGTCGGCGTGTTTACCCCAAATAAGATTACCGTTTCGCAACCAGAACTTCTTGAACTCTGATATTTTCTTGTACTTGTTATACTGAGGATGTGGGTGCTTCTCGAAAAAAGCACTGAAATCAATGGTTTGGCTGCTGCCATCGCTAAACAACAGCGACAACATCAGGCCATCCACGTATTCTACACTATCAATGCTGATTTGCTTCATTTCAACTTGGTTTTAATGTCCGTACATCTAACCCGTTTCTTATAGACGAAAAACGAAACCCATTTGTCCACAATCTCTTTCCAATACTTTTCAATAAATTCGATTGCGGTCCTCTCATCCTTACCTACCAATGGCTTACCCTTATCCCTTTTCTTGATTTCCACCAATTCGCCATCCACAATAATCAAATCGAAAATGGTCATACGGTCTTGATGCTCAACATGAACATGGATAGGCTCATGTTCTTGAGAAAAGAACGAGAAAATGAATCCGAAATAGGTATAAATATCAGGCATGGCAACTATATTTGTGGGTTTTCCATCCGCAAAATTAGCAAAAATCTCAAATACAGATTGTTTTCACTGCATTTTTCCTAAATCGCCACTTCAACCCAACGTCCATCCCTGAAATTCACCACGCTGCGATAGCCAGCCCGCTTCAAGGCTTCCTCGGCTGCGGCAAATTCGAGGGTAAGTTCGCTGAAGTGGTGCGCGTCGGCGGAGATGATGGCGGGAACGCCCATCTTGCAGGCCTCCTCCATCAGCCAGGGCGAGGGATAGAAGCCGTTGTAGCGTTTCTTGTAGAGGCCGCGCACGTTGACTTCCATCACCAAACCTTTTTGGCGGATGAGGTCTAAGGTCTCGAAGGCCAAGGCGCGATACCACGGCTCGTCCTCGTGGAAATAGCGTTCGCGGTTGTGCATCTTGATTTTGTCGAAGTGGGCGATGATGTCAAACGGCTCACGTTCAATCATTTCGTTGGTCTGTTCATAGAACCTGCGCACGGCACGACGGATGTCGCCATCGAAGAACCGTTGCAGGCCTTCGTCATAGATTTCCCACTTCGGGCCGTCGATGAACCAGATTTCATCGGGATTGGAAGATTGTCCCACCAAATGCACCCCACCAATCAGATAATCAAGGTGATACTTTTCTTTGGTCACAGCAAAAGGTTCGGAAACGCCGGTGATGTAGTCGGCTTCCAAGCCGCAATAAAGGTCGATTTTGTCCTTGAATTCGGTTTTCAATTGGGCGATTTCGGCCACATATACTGGCATATCGGCTGACTTGACGGAGAAACTATTGTCGAACGGCAAAGGGCTGTGTTCCGAAAATCCCAAGGTCGTCAAGCCCTGACGGACAGCCTCTTCCACGATTTCGCGGGGCTGCGACTTGCCGTCGCTGTAAACGCTGTGGGTATGTAGATTGAAATTTTGCATAAGATTTTTGATTCAATATCGAATTAGGGTGCAAAGGTAGTCATTTTTCGTATCTTCGCGCATCAAAACAGCATACGATGAACGACAACAACACTTTTCGCCCCATGCGCCGCTTCAAGCAGCAAATGACTGAAACAGAATGCCTTGAATTGTTGAAATCCGCTCCTCGCGGCGTGCTTGCCCTCCTCGGCGACCATGACTATCCTTACGCCGTACCCTTGGATTTCGTCCTCGATGGCGACAAAATCTATTTCCACTGTGCTAAGGAAGGCCATAAGATCGATGCCATCCAGAGGCACGACAAGGTTTCGTTCTGCGTGCTGAGCGAAGGCCGAAAAGAACCCGGCGACTGGTGGTACCACTTCGAGAGCGTCATCTGCTTCGGGCGCATCCGCATCGTCGACGACCCTGCCTTGGCCGATGCCAAACTGCGGCTTTTGGGCGCGAAATACTTCCCCGAAGGCTACGATTTGGAAGACGACATGCTGAAAAACGGGCCACGCGCTTTCGTGCTCGAATTGCAAATTGAGCATTTGAGCGGAAAACGAGTCCGAGAGAAATGAAGCATCCGTGTTAATGGCTAATTCTTGAAGTGGCAATGATTTTATCCACAATCACCAAGTCGTTTTCAATATGGAAAATGATGGTCAGTCGTTTGTTACGAGTTCGTAACTGCTTGGCATGAGGATGGTATCTTTTTATCGTTTGCCAAGGACTCTCTGGTATTACATCAGCAAGGTAGCTCAATGACATTATCTCTGCCCCTAATCGCCTTGTGTATTCAATCGCATGTTCGGGAGTGCTGACACTGACAATGAAATCTGCAACATCATCAATGTCGGCAAAGACTGTGTCAAGGATTTTGACTTTGTATTCCTTCATAGCCTTTCAAGAACAGCCTGTTCCAACTTTGTCATAAACTCTTCGACAGAATGAAGCCTTGAAGAAGGAGTCGGCTCAAAGTTCTCAACGTTCAAGTTTACTTGTTTCTTTCTCTTTCTGGTCAGAACATCTTCCATACTACATATATTTGACTGCAAATATAGACATTTTTCTCGTTTCCTGAAAAAAATGTCAAGAATTTGCTAAAACGATTGCCACAATGTGCGGCTGCCCAATCCCCCTGCCCCCTTAGGAAGGGGGAATTGTGACAGCCCTACAAAGTAGAAACCACCTTGTAAACCTTATCGCCGCGCCGCACCAACGACTTCACGAGGATAGAACAATATTCGCCCTTCACGGTCTGTTCCACCTGACCCAAATCCACGCGGATTTCGCTCAAAGTGTCCTCGTAAACGCCGGTTGTCGGACCGATGATCATGATTTGTTCACCAAGTTTCAGTTCGTGGCTGTCCATTCGGATTTCGGCCACGCCCAATTTGCTGTAATAGTTGGTAATCAAGCCGATATATTCCTTGGTTTGGGTGGCTTGCGAGCCGTATTGCTTCGACCATTCAAAAGTGCGGCGACCGAGATAATAGCCATCCCAGAAACCACGGTTGTAAACACTCTTCAACTGCTCCATCCAAGCGTCGATTTTCTCTTGCGTGAAGGTGCCTTCGCGAATGGCCTTCACCGCCTCGCTATAGACCGAAACTGTCATTTTGGTGTATTCCGGCGAGCGACCGCGCCCTTCGATTTTCAACACTTCGACACCAGCATCAAGCACGCGGTCGAGGAAAGGCAGCGTGCAGAGGTCCTTTGGCGACATGATGTATTCGTTGTCGAGCATCAACTCATAGCCTTCCTCGCGCTCGCGCACATCGTAGCCACGACGGCATAGTTGCAGGCAAGCGCCACGGTTGGAGGAAGAATTGAATAGGTCTTGACTGAGGTTGCACTTTCCCGAAATGGCCATGCACAAGGCCCCATGACAGAACACCTCAATGCGCACCAAGTCGCCATGAGGCCCGCGAATTTGTTGTTTTTCAATCTGTTCGGTGATGTATTTCACTTGGTCGATGTTCAGCTCGCGGGCAGTCACCATCACGTCGGCGAACTGCGAATAGTAGCGCACGGCTTCGAGGTTGGTGATGTTGCATTGCGTGGACATGTGCACTTCAATGCCGATTTTCCGCGCATATTGGATGACGCTTTGGTCAGAGGCGATGATGGCCGAGATGCCGTTGGCCTTAATCGCGTCGAGCAGTTGGTGCATCTCTTCCATCTCCTCGTCATAAATCACGGTATTCACTGTGACATAACTCTTTACGCCGTTCTCGTTGCAGGTTTCGGCCAATTGGCGCAGGTCGTCGAGGGTGAAGTTCTTCGCCGAACGTGAGCGCATGTTGAGTTTGCCGATTCCGAAATAGACGCTGCCGGCACCGGCCTGTATGGCGGCTGCCAGGGCCTCGTAGGAACCCACTGGAGCCATGATTTCGATGGTTGGTTTCATACTATCAATAGTTTTGTCGTAGCCAAAGCTCGAAAAATTTGTCATAAACGAAGTATTGTCCAGCTTCCTCGGTAATCAACTCTTTGTCCAACAGTCCGTTGCAAGCTGATTGTACAGTGCTGGTCGAGTAAATCTTATGCCGCTTCACGAAATTGACCGAAGTGATTTTGGTGGCTTTGCCTTCCTGACAGATGGCCAATAGCAGTTCCTTCTGTTTTTCAGGCAGTTGGAACATCTTTTCGGCGTAGGTGAAGTCGTTGGTGTCGATGATGTTTTGGATGGCTTCTTCCATTTCGTCAAGGCCATAGCGTTGGGTCTTGTTGGGCAGCAAAAACAGGGTGTTCAGTGTTTTCTGCATATACCAAGTGATGCCTTCAAAACGGTTGTAGAGTTCATCTATCACATTGGTTTCCAGTGTTTTGTTTGCCTCTGAAAAATGATGGCATGCAAACTCGCGATATTTTTCCTTGTCGATGGGTCCGAGATGCATCACCGAGGCGCTTTGGTAGAACGGATGCGCTGCGCTGGTAAAGATGTCGCCCATCAGGTGGCGCTGGCTGCCCGCAAAGATGAACTTGGTTCGATGGCATTGCTGGACGTAGGTGCGCAATAAGGCTTCCACGTTCTTTTCGGGGAACTTGGCGATTTGCTGGAACTCGTCGATGGCTACGATGTTTGGTCGGTCGGAGTGTTCGAGATAATGGAAGATTTCCTCCAACGAAACTTGCGGCTCGCGGATGTCGCCCAATTGGATGTTGAGCTTGGGAAGCCCCGTCAAGTCGGTGGTCATCACGAATGACATCGACCTGACCGCTGTGCTGAACTGTTGCAGACGCACGGCTCCTTTCGGTGCAAGGGCATTGACGATGGCGCGGCTCATCATGTAAACCATCTCGCGCAACGTGCCCACCGAATAGAAATCGATGAAAAACAGATTATAGTCTTTCGCCAATTCAAAGGCATCGAAGCAATGATGTATCAGGCCCGATTTGCCGATTTTGCGCGTCGCAATCAAGGCGACATCGTTGCCGTTTTCGAGTTCGCGTAGCAGTTGTTGGCTCTCTTTCTCCCTGTCGCAGAAGTACTTGGCCGAAACATAACCTTTGGTTACAAATGGGTTTATCATAGTTTATGCAGAAATAATTATGCAAAAGTAATAATTTTTTCGTCATAAAAACAAAATGGCCCACAAAAAAATCGGGAAAGCGTTGTGCTCTCCCGACTTTTTCGTTCATAAATCTTGGCGTGCTCTGCGTGTGAAAATCACTCCTTCACAAACTTTCGCATGGCTTCTCTGCCGTCCTCGAAAGTGGCTCTCAGCAGGTAGCAACCCTTGGCCAAATGACCGATGGCGATGGTTCCAAAGCTGTTGTTTGCCGTGGCGACAAGTCTTCCTTCCAGCGTAAAGATCTCCACTTGCTGCAAGCCTTCGGCATTGAAATTCAAGGTTTCCGAGGCGGGATTGGGCCAAACCGACAAGAGGCTTTCCGTAGTTTCGCCAACACCTTCACAACCAGAATAATACAGCACTGTCGATTCAGTGACATCGTCGTATTGGACTTGCCAGTTCAGCACCTTGTTGTAAATCGGGAGTTCGTCCTCCCAAACCATGAAGATGCCGGCGGTATTTTCGACGGGCACGGAGCGGTCGTAAGTGTAAAACATCGTGTATTCAAGCACCCAATCCTCTTCTACATAGGAATAGGTAGCTTTGTCGGTGCAGTTGTTGTGGGTGTCGTAGGTATACTCGATGCGGGTCGTAAACTTCCAGTCCTCCATGTCGTAATGGGTTGATTCTGTTGACGAAAGACGATTGCCCGCTGCGTCGTACTCGTATTCGTATTTGTAGCTTTCCACCCATTCGCCTTCCCAGTTGCTGGCAAGCGTTTCGGTGCAAAGGTTTTGGGCGTTGTAGGTGTAGTCGTTCCGCGTGTTGGGCATCCAGTCGACTTCTTCGTCGTAATAGTAGAAGACATCGTTGCGCAGCAGGCCGCCATCGTATTCAAAGGTCATCTTGCTTTCGTCCAGCCAGCCGTCTTCGTAGGAATAGCCTTGCGCAAGCACCATGTGGCCATCGGCATCGTACTCGTAGGTGTACTTGTTGACGAGCATCCATTCTCCGCTTTCAAGCTCATATTCAAGCTCTTCCGAAAGCCAACCCTCGGCGTTGTAGGTGTATTCCGACTTGTCGGCATACTCTTCATATTCGCCCGCTTTCCTCACGACCATGACGACTCGGTCTTTGTCGTCGTAGGTGTACTCCTCGGTGTATTCATGCAGCCAGCCGCCCCAGTTGGCGTAGTAGTCGATTTTCGTGCAGTTGAAACGCTCGTCATACGCGAGGATGCCTTTCTCGTAGTCGGTGTAAATGCTGTCCAGCTTCTCGCTGAACGTGTTCTCGTAGCGGTTCCATTTTTCCGCTTGTTGAACCTTGTCCTTCAGCGACTTTTGGGCCATAGGTTCGTTCTTGGGGTGTTGTGCCAAAGCCGACACCATGCAGCACAACGCGGCTGCAAACAATGCTAATTTCTTCATAACTATTTGAATTTTAAATTTTTGAATTTTAAATCTTGAATTTTAAACCTTAAATCTTGAATCCCCTACTGCACCTTCACCGCCACAATCCTGAAATTGTTGAACCAGCCTTCGGCTTCGTCGGTGCCGTTGCTGATGACGAGATGGTAGCGGCTCAAGGGTTGGTCGTGGAAATAGTACCAATATGAGGCATGGTAATAGGTCGCAACCGTGTCGCAAATGGCAACGGAATGGTCGTTGTTGATGATGCTGATGGTGCAGTCGCCAAGGTTGTCATAAAACGTCACGCAGAGGGCTTTCTCGTCGAAAGTCGCCACGAGGTTGGGGCTGCGCATGTCGCCATTGCTCAGCGAGCCTTTGATGTCGATTTTGTTCTTGTCGTCAGGCACGACCTGTTTGCTGCAAGACCAAGCCAAAACCGCCAGCACGACAAAGCTGAAAATGATAGCTAGATACTTATTTCTCATCATTTTGTGTTTTTATGGTATTCTCGTCAGCTCGAAGTCGCCTTTCCTGAAATAGAGCAAGCCAAACGCCTCGTTGTAGCACCAGTCGTAAAGCAACTCGTCTGTTTCTTGATCGCGAAGGATTTCGTGTTGGACGTTCTCATAGTTGATGCCGTTGATGGTGCAGCTGCCGTTGAACGAAAAATGGCCGCCCAAATCGAAATACGAGCCTTCGTTTTCGATGGAGAAAAGGAACTCTTTCCTTGGAATTAGCGTGATTGCCAGCAGTTTATTGCCTCGGTTGCAGGTCAGTACCACGCTTCGGGCATAGCAGGAATAGCAGGAAGGTTGAAACAGTTCCTCGCCATGGATGGCATAATAGGATTGTTCGCCGCTGTAGGGATAGGTGATGTCGCGGGTCACTTTGTAGGTCAGCGTGTCGCCGTTTTGGTCGACGAATTTCACGTTTTGGCCCATCTGGTAGGGAATTGCGGTTGATTCTTCGTCCGAGACCTTGAGAATGATGGTGGGGTGCTTCACGCATGAAGTAGCCATCACGATCATCATGCAGATTGATAAGAGCTTTTCCATGGTCATTTGTTTTTGAATTTGTAATTGATTCCTACGCAAGCGTTGCCTTCCATTCCGACGCCGATTTGCGCGAACAAGGCCCAACTCCCGATGCCTACTTCTGCGCCAAGGGCAGTCTGCCAAGCAAAGCAGGCGTGTTCCTTTGGTAGTAGGATTTCGTAGCTGTCGGGGTGGTGTTCTTGTAGGCGATAGTCCCAAAAGCAAACGCCGGCATCGAATTTTGCGAAAATCATCAAGAACTTGTACTTGAAGCAGTTGAACTTGGCGTGCGCCATGATGGAGTGGCTCGATTCGTCCAAGGTGCAGATGTTGAGTTCTTGCGTATAAGGGTAGGGCTTGTCATAGTAGTTGATGATTCGCGGGTCGTAGCAATAGGTGAGGCCCAAGCCTACGATGGAATCAAGCATACAGGTGTAGGCGCCATAAAATGTCCCGATGTTGTCCACTTGGCGATAATAAGGATAGTCGAGGTCGAAATCGGCGCCACTTACGGCGAGATGACCGTAGCCGATGCTGATTTCGTGCCGGTTGTCTCTGGTCAGGTCAAATTGCGCGGAGGCAGGCAGGGCAAAGGCCGCCAGAAGAATGGAAAAAAAGATGTTTTTCTTCATGAATTATTGAATTATAGATGTTGAATCGATTTCAATGGGTACGGGGCAGCGGTTGGGCGCTTCCTTGTTCTCGAAATGGAACCAGGCCGAGGCTTCTTCGGTGCCGTTGCTGATGTAGAGCCGATAGTTGCCCGTGGGTTCGCTTCCCAAGAAGATGCGCAGTGTGGCAGGATGCTGTTTCTGCACCTTTCGGGCATACAGCAGGTCGTTGTTTTCGGCGGTAAGGGTGACCAAGCACGGCTCCATGGGTTCGTTGAAGTAGATGTAAATGGTCTTTCCTGTTATCTCCGCATAGATGTTTTCAAACCTCATGTCGGGTTTCAGCAGAGAGCCTTTCAGGTCGATTTTGTCCTTATCGTCGCCAGAGACATAATTCATGGTGGGTTTGGACCTTTCAAAGGGATTGAACTTCTTGCACGAAACGGGCATTAGGGCGATGATGGCGAGAATGATTAATAAAGGTCTGTATTTCATGGTTTTATTCATTTTCTTTCATTTTGGCGTTGAGGCTTGCACGAACTTTGTCGACGTTATAGACGCTGCAACCGAGCACATCGGCGTATTCCTGCCGCGAGAGCTTGAAATGCGAAAGCAAGCAGTAGCGGAACTCCGATTCCGACAAGTCGGGATAGCGCTCCCTGACCGAGGCGATGAAGCCTGGATGCACGCCCTCGAAGGCCACCTCGAAGCCTGCCCAATGGTCCTCGCCCTCAAAGAGTGACTTCTCCAAGTCCTTGAAAGCCATCGGGTTGCTGCGGTCGCGCGAAAGCACCTCGAAGCAGCGGATAATGTGGCATTTTTGCAGGTATTCGTCTTTTAGGCGGTCGTCGGTCTGTTCTCGGAGGGCGTTTTGCAGCTGCAATTGCTGCTCGCTTTGTTGTTGCAATGCATCAAACTGCGCCTGCATCTCGCTTTGCGTCTGTTGCTGTTGCGCATTGCGTTTCTTCAGTTCCAATAGGTTCGCATTGATTTCCGCCTCAATGCGTTTCTTTTTCAAGGCATTGAGAATCAATATCGTTACCGCAACCAAAGCTGCCAGCAAAATAACGGTGAGCAGGATAATCACCCTTTGCCGCGAGAGCATCTGGCGGTTGTGTTGGTTGGCCTGCGCCTCAAAGTCGTATTTCTTCTGGATCTCGAGGACGGAGCTTTGCGTTTGGTCGGAGAGGAGGTCCAAGGCCACCTTTTCGTGCTGCCGTTCAAACTGATAGGCACCTTCGTAGTCGCCCACGGCCAATGCATCCTTGATGAGGAAACCATAGACGGCGGCTTGGGTCTCAGGCTGAATGTCCGTTTTCTCTATTGCGTTGAGCATCAATGTCTTATAGTATTCCAAAGAGTCGCGATTATCCATGGCCAAATACACCTTTGCCAAGTTGAGCAGGGCGACGGGGCGACGTTTTTCGTCCACCAAGGGCAGGGTCTTTCGCAGGCAGTCCAAGGCGGCATCGTTTTCGTCAAGCAACTGATAGGCCACGGAGTAGTTGTTCCACACCGAGGCTTCGGTAACCTTGTCTTTGGCGGTTTGGGCCAAGTCCAAGGCTTGTTCGAGATAGACAAACGCGCTGTCGTATTCGTCGATGACAAGGTCCATCATGGCCACGGCGTTGAGGCAGCGTGCCTTGCGCGAGAGGCTGTCGCCCCACAGCGCGGCGGCGGCCTTGTAGTTCGTGATGGCATCGGCCTCGTGGCCGCTCGCGTTGAGCAGGTCACCTATATAATATTGCGCGAAGGCGGCACTCACCGAGTCGCCGGCCATGCGGCCATAGCGGTCGGCTTCCTTGTAGCAGTTCATGGCGGCCTCGTATTCCTTCTTGGCCTGGCGCACGCAGCCGCTGTAGAGCGCGGCGGGCGCGGCGTTCCCGAAGTCTTTTTGCCTGACGAAATAGTCGTAAGCCTCAAAGATTTGGTCGTCGTTGCTGATGTCGTCGTAGGCCTTGTACTTGGCACGCACCTCGTCCATGACGGCGGCCATGCGCTCCGTCTTGCCCTTGCTGCCGCAAGCGGCCAACAGCAGCAGGCCGAAAACCAGCCCAAGTGTCGTTGCAATCCGTTTGGTCTTGTTTTTTGACATTTCTCATTGCGTTTTTCGGCTGCAAATGTATTACAAAAAATGCTTGAAAAATGCAACAAAAGGGCCATTACAAACTTTTCCAAATAAACAAAGTTGATAATCAACAAGTTGTGATTTTTGATTACAACTTTTTTAGGGCTTTGTTCCGATGAATTTGTAAATTCGTCCGAACCAAGAAAATTGCCGTAAGCATGGTTTATACAAAGTTTGGGCGGATTTTCAATCCGCCCAAACCAAAGATTTATGAAAGATTTGTTTCAGATTTGTTTCCTACAAACCCAATCTGCGGTTCAGTTCCGCCGTCTGAGCCTCGAAGCCTTTCTTTCCGAGCAGCGCGAACATGTTCTTCTTGTAGGCTTCCACGCCGGGCTGGTCGAAGGGGTTGACTTCGAGCATGTAGCCGCTGAGGGCACAGGCCATCTCGAAGAAATAGATCAACTCGCCGAGCACTTGGGCTGACACTTCGGGAATGACGATGCGGATGTTGGGCACGCCGCCGTCCTCGTGGGCCAAAACGGTGCCGAGTTCGGCCTTGTGGTTCACCTCCGAGATGCGCTTGCCGGCGATGTAGTTCAGTTGGTCGAGGTCGTCGGCCTCGGTCGGGATGCGCAGCTCGTGGTCGGCGTTTTCCACCGAAATCACCGTCTCGAAGAGGTTGCGCAGGCCGTCCTGGATGTATTGCCCCATCGAGTGGAGGTCGGTGCTGAAGGTGACCGAGGCTGGGAAGATGCCCTTGTGCTGCTTGCCGTGGCTCTCGCCGTAAAGCTGCTTCCACCATTCGCTGAAAAACACCAAACGCGGCTCGTAGTTCACCATGATTTCGTTGGTCAGGCCCTTTTCGTACAGGGCGTGGCGCACTACAGCGTATTGGGAGACAGGGTTTTCCATCGTGGGCTGCTTCTTGCACAACCGTTCCATCTCGACGGCTCCCTTCACCAAGGCGCGGATGTCGATGCCCGCCACGGCGATGGGCAACAGCCCCACGGGCGTCAAAACGGAGAAGCGACCGCCCACGTCGTCGGGGACGATATAGGTCTTGTAGCCCTTCACGTTGGCCAATTGTTTCAGTGCGCCCTTGGCCTTGTCGGTGATGGCCACGATGCGCGAAGCGGCTTCCTGTTCTCCATATTTATTAATAAGGTGGTTCTTCAAGATACGGAAGGCGATGGCCGGCTCGGTCGTGGTGCCCGACTTGGAGATGACGGCCAAGGAATAGTCCTTCTTGTCGAGAACTTGCAGTAAGTCAACGAGATAGTCCTCGCTCATGTTGTGGCCGGCATAGACAATCAAAGGCTTTTCGTCCACGAGCGGGGCGAAGTGGTTCTGCAAGGCCTCGATGACGGCACGCGCGCCCAAATAGGAGCCGCCGATGCCCACGACGACGAAAACGTCGGATTTCTTGCGTAGCGTGGCAGCCGTCTGCTCGATGTCGGCAAGTAGGTTTTCGTCGGTTTCCGATGGCAGGTTGACCCAGCCGAGGAAGTCGTTGCCCGCGCCGGTCTTGTCGAAAACGGTCTTGTAAGTATCTGAGATTCTTGATTCAATGTTGCGGACAAGCGCATCGTCAAGGAAAGGTTTGGTGTGTGAAAGGTCTAATTTCATAGTGATAAGATTTTGTTTGATGGCGCGAAGATAAGACAAAAAATGACACCTCTGCGAACAAAAAATTTTTTTTGGTGAATAATTATACACATTTTTTTCCTATTTTTGCGCAACTTTTCAACAGGGAACGCCACAATTTGGCCGTTCGTTGATTTTTTAAACCACAATTTTTGAGAACGTTATGGCAAGAATTAGAATTTTGTTAGTCGAAGACGATAAGAACTTGGGCATGATTTTGAAAGCTTTTTTGGACGCCAAGGGGCATTTGGCCACCTTGTGCGGCAACGGGGAAGAAGCCTTGGCAGCATTGGAGACCAATTCCTTCGACCTTTGTGTCACTGACATTGTGATGCCGGTCATGGACGGATTTGCCTTTGCCAAGCAACTCAAAACCCTGCAACCGACGATGCCGTTGGTGTTCCTCTCGGCGAAGAAGGAGCAGTCCGACATCCTGGAAGGCTTCAGCCTCGGTGCCGATGACTACGTCACCAAGCCCTTCAGCATGGACGAGCTGCTGATGCGTATCCAAGCCATCTATCGCCGTTGCTCCAACACCCATTCCGTGCCTTCATCTTTCCAATTGGGCAGCTTCACCTTCGATGCGCCGCGTCATCTGCTCATTCAAGGAGACAAGACGCAAAAGCTGACTTCAAAAGAATCCGACCTGCTGTTGATGCTCTGCGAGAACATGGGCAACACGCTGGAACGCTCAAAGGCCTTGAGGAACATTTGGGAAGAAGAGTCCTACCTGAACGCCCGCTCGATGGACGTCTATATCACAAAGCTGCGCAAATACTTCAAGGACGACCCCGACATCGAAATCCTGAACGTGCACGGCGTAGGATTCAAGCTGGTGGTGAAATGACTTTCACCTATTGACAACACCCGCCTTTTTTGTGCATTTGCGCCCATGAAACGCCCCGTTTTCATAGGTTTGCTGATGTTGCTTGCCTTGGCCTCGTGCCACAGCCCTCGGCGCGAGGCGAAGGCCCTTGGATTGATTCTTGGACCTGCCAAAGAGGCTGAAACGCAAGATTCAGCCTTGGCTGCCATCGACAGCCTGACGTGGCGGCAGCCCGACAGCGCGTTGGATCTGCTGCTGCCCTGGTTCGACACCTGTAGAGACGTAATTCTTGCGTCTCCCACAAACAAGGCAGGCGACACGGCATAGGAGATGCATTCAATGCGTCTCTACGACCAACATTACGCCCACCTCCTACTGGCCGAGCTGCTCTACAAGAACAATTCCGACCATAGTTTTGGAATTAATTGGCAATAATTCCAAAAAATAATTTATTTTTACTGTTATTCGGAAAAAATGTAAATTTTTGCAAGCGACAAGCGTCATCACCTTCACCCTCCCCAACGGGGACGAGTACTATGGCGGGTTTACGGTGACGGATTGAGAAAAAACACTAAATAAAGACCAAAAACAATTGCCATGAAAAACCATACGTTTGAGTCATCGCCCTGGCTCTGCTTTGCGGCGTCAAGGCCTTCGCGCAGGAATGGGAATACATGTATGAACACCCTGCCGACACGGGCGTTGTCATGTACACCTATAACGATGCCTATGAACTGGCCGACGGCAGGATTGCCGTGTGCGCCAGTGCAAGAACCGAAATGTATGTCAACTTGCAATTCAGGGAAGAGTCTCCACAACCTTCCCTAATCACCTTGGCCCCTGACGGTCCGTTATTGGCCCAGGCCACATTCATCAAACCCGGTTATTTCAGCTACAACCCCGTCGTTGTGGAAAACGGACAAGGCGACCTTTTCGCCATTATAGCCTATAACCCCGACCTCTGCTACCTGTCCACCAACTATTTCAAGAGTTTCGAAAACCCGACCGACCATGCCATCATTGCCTTCTACAAGCTGAACGACGACCTCTCCATCGCCGAAAACCATGAGTTCGAGTTCTTGGTTGACACCTTCGAGTGCCGTAATAACTCGTGGTATAATCACCCTAACGAATCCTCGGGACATGCCTATCTTATTTCTTTCCTTGATGACGAAAACAACATTGTGGGAGGCTTCCTCAAGGTGGCCAGCAATGTTGGTTGGGGAGAAGACCCGAGAGGCTACGACTCCACC
Organism: Bacteroidales bacterium; assembly: GCA_017439405.1. Taxonomy (GTDB): domain Bacteria; phylum Bacteroidota; class Bacteroidia; order Bacteroidales; family F082; genus Limimorpha. The sequence goes on along the minus strand of JAFSJF010000140.1, from coordinate 5,902 downwards.
TTCTTTTTCAGAATGAGCCTCGAGGGCGAGATGCTCGATGTCATAGCTTACGAAATGGCCACTTCAGGTAAAGAATACAATAATGGTGAGAATTGTGAGAGGCCGCACCAAATAGTGAAGGACGAGAACGGACATTTCATCTTTTATATGGCAGGCTCCAACGAATTCAAGCTCTTCAATCCTGCAAAGGAAACAGCCCTTCATGGCTATACGAAAGCAAATGCAACCTACCTCAACTCGAAACTATACCTGTTGAACACCAAGGAATTATGCCATTCCATTGCTGCGTATTATTCCAAATTCCAATTCATCTCAACCATTAGGAGCACTTACGGCACCACCTATCCTGCCTCCAACTATTCCAACTGGTATGAGACACCTTACGAAGTCTCTTCCACGCTGTACGACCAAGTTTCCCACTCCGTCTTTCTGGAGCATCGAGAAAGCTCACACCCACGGCCTGAAGACGGCCATCGCCTACCCCAATCCGGGCGACAACACGCTCAACCTCCGCACGGGCCTGAAGGATGCCCGCGTGGAGGTGTATGACATGAACGGGCGGCTTGTGCATAGCCAGGCCCTCACGGGAAGCGTCACGCCAATCAGCACAGAGGCTTGGCCTTGGGGGGTATATGTCTGGAAGGTGCTTGCCAACGGCGCAAAGGCCGAGAGCGGCAAGTGGGTGAAGGAATGAAACGATTGTATTGGGAAACCAATCTGAAACAAATGGGGCTTGCCCACCTGCGCCCGCAATCGCGCAAAACGCTGGGCAGGCCAAGGTCAGATTGGCTTTCGATCGGCCCTGATTGGCTTCCCTTTCCGCCAACTCAAAACAATTAGGCACACCGTAGCCGCCACGCTCGCCACGACAATCCAAACATTGTCCGTTTCCCCGAAATGCTCCGCATCCTCAATAACGCCTTTATTGTTCAGATAATAAAGGAGAACTGCCGTGCCGTTGTTGGCGAAGTGCATCAACATGCTGGTCCACAGCGAGTTGGTGATGTAAAGCATATAGCCCATCAAGATGCCGAGGAACATGCGCGGCAGGAAGCCGTAGAACTGGAAGTGGATGAAGGAGAAGATGGCCGCCGAGAGGAAAATGGCAACATGCGGGTTTTTCATTCGCCGTGTCAAGGCCTGCTGCAACACACCACGGAAAGTCAGTTCCTCGCCGACGGCAGGTATCAGCGCGATAATCAGGAGGTTGAGCAAAAGCCCGCCTACGGAATCGACTTTGAGCATTCGCTCAGAGACCTCTCCGGCAGCTTCCTCCATCATTTTCAGATAATCTTCGAGTTTGGCAAAAGTGCCTCCCAAGTTCATGCTTTCGTTCCATGTAGTCAGGCTGGTGGTGAAGGGTATCGAAACGAACATCAAGGCTACGCCAATGAGTATAAGCCACCACGGCGGGCTGAGCTTTCGGATACCCAACTCTTGCATCGGATGCCCTTTGCGCGTGATGCAATAGTACACCACGGGCGGAACGACAAACATCATGACCGAGCTGACGCCTTGCCCGATTTTTAGGCCCATGTCGCCAGAAAGCATGAAAAGCATCGAGAAAGCAACACCTACAAGACTGCTAATCAACAGGATGACGAGATACATAAAAACCCGCATTCCCGTAGATTGCTTGAGGTTTTCTGTGAATAAACTGTCTTTCATGGGATTTGAATTTGCCGCAAAGATACGGTTTTTGTACTTTTGCAGCGAAAAATCAAGCCATGTACAAACTCGCCCATTTGGAATTTGAGCATTACCCACTCCTTCTCGCCCCAATGGAGGACGTGTCGGATCCGCCTTTCCGCTTTGTTTGCAAAATGTTCGGGGCCGATGTGGTCTATTCCGAATTCATCTCCGCCGACGGCCTCATCCGCGACTCGGTGAAGAGCATCAAAAAACTTGACTTTGAGGAGTTTGAACGGCCTGTAGGCATCCAGATTTTCGGCAATGCCGTCGAGCCGATGATGGAGGCGGCGCGTTATGCCGAGACTGCCCACCCTGACCTCATCGACATCAATTTCGGCTGTCCGGTGAAGAAGGTGGCCTCGAAAGGCGCAGGTTCGGGCATCATGAACGACATCCCCAAGATGGTGACCATCACCAAGGCCGTGGTGGAGGCCGTGAAAACGCCTGTGACTGTGAAAACCCGCCTTGGCTACGACGACCAGCACCGCGACATCGTGGAAATCGCCGAGCGTCTGCAAGACGTTGGCATTGCCGCCCTCACCATCCACGGACGCCTGCGCACCACCAAATACAGCGAGCCCGCCGACTGGACCCTCATCGGCGCGGTGAAAAACAACCCGCGAATGCACATCCCCATCATTGGCAACGGCGACGTGGTGGACGGGCCATCGGCCAAGCATTTCAAGGAAACGTACGGCATTGACGGCCTGATGATTGGCCGCGCCACTTACGGCAACCCCTGGATTTTCAGCCAGATAAGGCACTACTTGGAAACGGGAGAAGAACCGCCCATGCCCGATGTGAAGGAACGCGTGCGTGTGAGCAAGATACATCTGCAACGTTCCATAGAATGGAAGGGCGAACACATTGCGCTATTGGAAATCCGCAAGCACTGGGCTTCGTATTTCAAGGGTCTTCCGAATTTCAAAACGCTCAAAATGAAGCTAATGGAGACGGTTTCGGCGAAAGAAGCCTTGGGCATTTTAGACGAAATCCTTGACTATTATGGCACTTCTACCGAAGAAGACCGTCAATATCGTTGAGAAGTCGTAACCGCTTTTCCACGGCGCAGCTCAAACACCACCGCATGGGGCATCTCAATCAAGCATTCGTTTGGGATTTCGATTTGATAGGTTGGGCTGTAATAATCAAGACTTTTTGAACCTTTTTTGAGGCTCAAAGTGGCGGTTTTGTTGCTTCCTAAGATTTTGATTTTTCCTGTCTTTAGTTCGGGCATATCCTTGGAATCGAACCAATACAAATTGGGTGCCGGGCTTTCCTGCTCGTCCAAGAGGAAGATGGCATACACCTTGTCGCCTTTTTGCGTAAAGCGGAACTTGCCGTAGGTGAAGGGATAAACGGGGCGCGTGCCGTAGATGGCCTCGCCGTTCACCTGCATCCACTCGCCGATTTCCTTCATGCGGAGCAGGGCAGTGTCGGGCAGGTTGCCGTCGGCGTCGGGACCCACGTTGAGGAGGAAGTTGCCGCCTTTGGCCACCACGTCGCAGAGCAAATGGATTAACTTGTTGGTACTCTTGTATTGGTCGGTCGAGACATACGACCACGAGTTGCCCATCGACATGCAGGTCTCCCAAGGGTAGGGCAGGAGCGAGTCGGGCACTTGTTGCTCAGGGGTTTGGTAGTTCTCGTATCGGCCACCCACCGAGCGGTCCACGATGATGAGGTCGGGATTGTCCTCGCGGGCGATTTCGACCACTGTGGGCATGTCGATGTCCTGGATGTAGCCTTGGCAACCGAGCCACGGGCGCGTTTCGTCGTTCACGCTCCATTCGGGGCGCACCCAGCCGCCGTCGAGCCAAAGGATGTCGATGTCGCCATAGTTGTGGGTGAGTTCGCGTATCTGTCTGTGGGTGAATTGCTTGTATTTCTCAAAACGATCGGGCATAGCTGTCGGGTCGTAGTTGACGTTTCTATCAGGAGTGGCCCATTCGTGCGCCCAGTAGTCGTCGCAGTGCCAGTCGGGCTTCGAGAAGTAGAGGCCCGTCCAGAGGCCTTTTTCGCGGAAGGCTTTCACCACCTCGCCGGTGATGTCGGCCTTCGGGTTCTTTGAGAACGGACAACTCGGGTCTGTGGTGGAATAAGTGGTTTCTTTTGTGTCGAACATGCAGAAGCCGTCGTGGTGTTTCGTGGTGAAGACGACGTACTTCATGCCTGCGTTTTTGGCGGCCTCAGCCCATTTCGACGGGTCGAAGCTTTTGGGATTAAAGGTTTTGTTAAGGTTTTGGTAATCAGTCTTGTACTTGTAATAATCCGCCCCATTGCGGTTGATCCAAGGTTCGTTGCAGATGGACCACGACTCCACCACTTCCCATTGGGCATAGATGCCCCAGTGCATCATGAAGCCGAATTTCAAATCTTGCCACTGGCTGATGCGGTTGGTGATGATGGGGTCGGTTTCGGGAAGTTGGTCGTTGGTTTGGGCAAAGGCCAATGCTGATGCAAGGCACATGACGAAGGTGAATAAGTGCTTTTTCATATAAATCCGTTTTGTTGGGCAAAAATATGGAAAAAGGTGGTATTTTTTATAAATTTGACGTATTTTTGCAGGTAATTTTGAAACATGATTGACCATGGATGGATTGGAATTAGCCAAGATTATTGCATTGGGTGAGACCAGTAGGGTTCAGTTCAAGGAATTGTTGGACAGCGAACCTGCCATAGCAGCCGAGATGATTGCCATGTCAAATGCCAAAGGCGGCATCATCGTTTTTGGTGTAAGGGACAAGACTGGCGAAATCACAGGACTCGATTATTCCCAACTTCAAAAGATAGGCAACAGGATTGCAACCCTCGCAACTGATGCTATTAAGCCTCAGATTTTTGTGACGACGGAAGCGATTTCCATCCATACCGAAGTCGGCGAAAGAAATGTCCTGGTTGTCCATATTGCTGAAGGTTTCGCGAAACCTTACAAAGACAATAACGGAACCATTTGGGTGAAGCAAGGTTGCGACAAGCGCAAACTGACCGACAATAACGAACTTTTCCGACTGTTTCAACAGAACGGCAATGTGTATGTGGACGAAATCATCGTTCCTTACACTTCAATCGCCGACATCGACAAGGAAAAGGTTTCGGCATATCTTGCCAAAATAGGTGACGAGGAGACTGTTCAAACGGAAACGCTGTACCAAAACTTGAACATCTTGAGAAACGACTCGTTGACTTTGGGAGGTTTGCTGTTTTTTGGCAAGAATCCCCAGCGTTATCGTCCGGCATTTTGTATCAAGGCGGTGTCGTTTTTTGGGAATGATTTGGCTGGTACGGCCTACCGCGACAGCGAGGATATTGAGGGTACAATTCCTAAAATGTTCCAAAAGGCCATGTCTTTCTTTACGAGGAATTTGCATCATATTCAGGCGGGCCAATCATTCAATTCGGTTGGCATCCTCGAGATTTCGCCCATAGCTTTGGAGGAATTGCTGCAAAACGCCTTGACGCATCGCGACTTTTCAAAAAACAGTCCTATCCGCATTTTCATTTTTGACAACCGTGTTGAGATTATTAGTCCAGGTGCTTTGCCCAACAGCCAGACGGTTGAAGCCATTAAGATGGGTAATGCCGTTGTCCGTAACAACTTGATTAATACCTTCGCTTCCAAACTGATGAAATACAGAGGGACAGGGACGGGTATTCGCAGGTCAATCAAGGAGCAGCCCAACGTGGAGTTCTTCAATGACGTGTCGGGCGAGCAGTTTGTAGTGACTATTCCAAGAGTGCAGCAATGATTGCCAAATAAAAAATCCACAACCCGCAGCGTATTCTGCAAGTTGTGGATTCTGTTTTCTTATGTCCAAAAACTTTAGGCTATAGTTCAAATTTCGACTGATTTTTCACCAAAACAGGTAGGGGTGGCCTGTTGGACACGTTGGCCGAGGTCTCGGCAAACGGCGCCGATGTGGCGTGGTCGAACAGGGTCATGGCCTTCTGCGCCAGCCCTCCGCGCACACCTTCCAAGGCATTGACCCACGTCAGGTAGTTGTTGAGGTACTTGGTTGACACGCCCTTGAGCCTGGCGAGGAACGCCTTCAGTCTGGCGTGGTAGGCATTGAGGTGCTGTATGTGGTAGATGCCCTTGACCGTCCCCTTGCCGCCCTTGATCTGCACCAAGGCGTTGCCGTTGCCCTTGGCGAAGCGGCGGTACGACCTGTCGCCGTCCGTGCATAGCGTGGCCTCGGACGACACGTGG
>JAFSJF010000139.1 GCA_017439405.1 Bacteroidales bacterium | reverse complement strand
GTGGGCGTCAACGACCTGACGAGCACCAAGGTGCTGGCCCACCTGTTGAAATACGACTCCACCCAGGGCAAGTTCCCCGGCACGGTGGAATATGACGAGACTGCACTGATCGTCAATGGCGTGCGCGTCCCCGTCACTGCCGAGCGTTCACCGCTGAACATCAAGTGGGGCAAGACTCCCGATGTCGTAGTTGAATCCACCGGTGTGTTCCGTTCGAAGGAAAGCAGCAAGGGCGGCTATGGCGACCACCTGAAGAACGGTGCCAAGAAGGTCATCCTCTCGGCTCCCTCGAAAGACGCCATCGACGCCACCGTCGTGGTCGGCGTGAACAACAACGACCTGACCGACGAGGTGGAATGCGTCAGCAACGCCTCCTGCACCACCAACTGTCTGGCTCCCGTGGCCAAGGTGCTGAACGACCGCTTCGGCATCGAGCAGGGCTACATCACCACCATCCACAGCTACACCAACGACCAAGTGATCCTCGACGGTCCGCACAGCGACCTGCGCCGCGCCCGCTCAGCCGCCATGTCGCAAATCCCGACCACCACTGGCGCCGCCAAGGCCGTGGGCATCGTCATCCCCGAACTGAACGGCAAGCTCGACGGCATCGCCGTCCGCGTCCCCACGCCTACGGGTTCGTTGGTCGACCTCGTCTGCACCTTGAAGACCGAAGCCACCAAGGAAGAGATCAACGCCGCCATGAAGGAAGCCGCCGAAGGCCCGATGAAGGGTGTTTTGGAATACACCGTGGACCCGATCGTGAGCTGCGACGTCATCCACAACCCGCACAGCTCCATCTTCGATGCCCAAAGCACGATGGTGATGGGCAAGATGGTGAAGATCATGTCGTGGTACGACAACGAATGGGGCTATTCCAACCGCATGGTCGACCTCATCGAGATGATGAAATATTGATTCTGCGAATTGCTGTTTTTGGAAACGGCGAATTTTGCGAATTAAACGAATTATGGGTAGAGACGCAAAATTTTGCGTCTCTACTGTTTTTACCGGACGATGGTGATGGAACCTTGCAGGTGCAGTTGTTCCTCCCCTGCCTCGCCGATGTAGGTGATGTCGGTAATATAGAAATAGGTGCCCGGCGGGCAATCCAATTTCGTCATTTTGCTCTTGCCATCCCATTGGATGAGTGGGTCGTCGGTGTCGTGAAGGATATTGCCCCAACGGTTGAAAATCACGGTTTTGGCTCCTACAATCCGATCAAGTCCTGTCACTTTGGGTTCAAAAACGTCGTTGAAGCCGTCACCGTTGGGCGTGATCACGTTGGGCAGCGTGTAAGAGAACTCTTCCATCGGCTCCTCATGCCCGATGCGCACCGTCTTGATGGCGGAATAATTGACTAAAGGTCGCATGATGCCTTCCAAGGTGTAATGTCCGAAAGTGCGGACATAATAGCGGTAAGTCATATCGCTTTCCACATCGGTGTCGGTGAAGGTGAAATCCGTCACCGAGGCAATTCTAACGAAATGATTGTCAACTTGTTTGAAGATTTGCGCACTATCCACCATCCATGGTACGGCTTCCGTCCAGGAGAGGCGGGCTTCGTTGAAGGTTCCATTCGTCGTGAGCATCACCGCCGAGGCCGTCGCACTCTCGCCCATCATCTGCTGGTTGGCGTCGCGCATCTCCACCTTATAAATTAATGTGCCGACCTCGCCCAGATTGACACCCGCATCCAAGAAACTCGTGTCGGCACCTTCGTAAACCACAGACGTTGCACCATCGCTGACGCGGGTCAAAGCATAACTAAAGGGGGCAACATATTGTCCGTCAATCTCTTTCGGATGTGTCCAACATGCCCTAACTTGACCCGAAACGAGGTCAATACTGTCGTTGCTGACGTGGGTCATCAGCGGGCTGTCGTTTTTCAGCTCGACGCAAGCCGCCTCGCTGACGATGCTCGTGGCACCATCGGGGAAACGAGCCACGATGCGATATTCGTATGCCATGCCTTGCGGGAGGTCGTGGTCGGTGTAGGAATACGCAGAAATGTCATCCAAAATGGCAAGTAGTTGGTAACCCTCGCGGATGCCCGTCTCGCACTCGTCGGGTTCGTAGCCGTCGCATCCTGCCTTGCGATAGACGAGCAAAGCTGCTGCATTAGCGCAGGAATACGGTAACCAAGAAAGCGTCACGTCGTGACCATGCACCTCGGCGGAGAGATTCTGAACCTTAGGCCCCATCACGTTAATTGAGATGGTCTTGACATTAGTCAAACTTACGGGAGCCCCATCGTCCTTGGCATGAATCACAATTTGATAGGGTGCATTACGGACGTGCGCGCAACTAGTGTTCCAAACGAACTCAAACTCAGGATTCAACCCAACTGCCGTTTCGGGATTCATGATGGCCGGACTTTGCGCCAGCTCAAACGGAGCACCTGAAGCCGTCAGCGTCACGTTATTATACGGGTTGGGGTCGGAACCACTGACCAGAAAGGAAAGCTGCTCACCGGCCACTACACAATATCGGTCGTCGCAATGGATTTGCGGCAAGTCATTGTCACAGGCCGAAATCAGGATTTGCATGTCGCGGATGACGGAGCCAATTTTCACGCCGTGACGCCATTCCTCCACCATAAAGGCCACGTTATACTCGCCTTGCAGCATGGGATTCTCCCACCGCAACTCGCCCGTAGCAGGGTCTATGCCAAAGGATTGTGTAGCTTGTGGGTAAGAATATCCAGGAATGTCCATGCCGTCCATGCCCTTGCAGGCCACCAATTTGTAGCTCAAGCTGTCGCCGTCGGGGTCGTAGGCTGAGGGATTGTGCAGGTACAGTTTGCCCACGCAGCCCCTGTCAATGGGCGGGTTGAGCAATTGCACTGAATTGTTGAAACCCAAAAACGGGTTTATGACCAATTCCGTCTCGATATACATAGGTACGCTGACCGAATTGGGTACATTCACCACACCATAGTTACGGTTGGCATCTTCCATGCTGATAGTATAAGTGCCTGAAGATGAATAGTTATGCACTTTCCTGTAAACATTCAGCGTGTAGTCGTCGCCAAGGTTTTGCAGCACCACACGCGGGATATACCCTTCGGAGCCATCACCCCATTTCAGCAACAGCGAGTCGCGCTGCAAGCCCGCCGGACTGGGCGTATAGGTGTAGCAAGTGAGCGTAAACTCGTATGCATTGCCGCCAATCCATGTGTAGGTGATTTCGGCCGCACGTTGGTGCGTCGCCTTTGCAGTAAAGGCAAGACAAAAAAAGAAGCCAAATATGAACAGTAGTTTACGCTTCATATACCTTTGTCAACTCCACCTGTCGCTCCAGGCTTGCTGGTCCTTGCGCCATTCCTTCAAGGATTGGAGGTCTTCCTCCGTGATGTATGCCTCTTCGACAGCCTTGTGAATCAACGTCTCATAATTCGACAAGGTGACCAACTGGCAGTTCTTGGCTTCGAAGTTCTGCTTGGCGAGTTCCATCTGGTAGGTGAAAATGGCCACCATGCCTTTGACCTCGGCACCCACTTCGCGCAAGGCCTCGACAGCCATCAGGCTCGACTTGCCTGTGGAAACCAAATCTTCGACGACCACCACCGACTGCCCCGCATTGACGACACCCTCAATCTGGTTCTGCATCCCATGCGACTTCTTCTCGGAGCGCACATACACAAAAGGCAGCCCCATCTCCTGAGCCACCAAAGCGCCTTGGGCAATGCCGCCTGTGGCCACGCCTGCGATGACATCTGGCTTGCCGAAGTTCTGCATAATCTTCTCCACAAACTGCTGGCGGATATAGGTCCTCACAGTGGGATAGGAAAGGGTGACGCGGTTGTCGCAATAAATAGGGCTTTTCAGTCCAGAAGCCCAAGTGAACGGTGCTTTAGGGCTGAGTTTCACGGCCTTAATCTGCAGCAAATGCAAGGCCAAAGTCAATGCTGAATCATCGTATTCCATAATTGTTTATTTTTGTCGCTCGAAAACATTATCTAAACGCGCTACAAATGTACAAGATTTTTCACGAAAACAAAGCATTGGTTTTTCCAAAAATCGACTGCGATGCGTTGGATTTCGACGCAACACCCCAAGAATCTGACAGATACGATGCCGAACTGCTGTGTGATTTTTTACCAGAATGGCTTGACGACCGTGATCCGGGCGACACTTTCATCCACGAAGTGAGCGAAAAGGCTGTGGTTTTGGCTTTGAAAGAGACCTTCAGATTGGCTCCTGCAGCGGGTGGCATCGTCATCAACGACGGCAAGTTTGTCAGCATCGTGCGCCACGGCATCCCCGACTTGCCCAAGGGTCATTTAGAACAAGGCGAAACTCCCAAAGCAGCCGCAATACGCGAAGTGGAAGAAGAAACGGGTATCGGCAACCTACAGATTGTCAAAGAATTGCCATCCACTTGGCATTGTTACCTCGAACATGAGGAATGGAAGTTGAAGCACACTTATTGGTACTTGATGAGCACTTCAGGGCGCATCCTGCCCAACCCTCAGACCGAGGAAGGCATCAGCGAAATCAGACTAATTGGAAATGAGGATATTGAGACCTTCTTGAAAAACACTTTCCGCTCGCTTGGTGAGATTTTGGAAAAAGAATTACGTCAAGTCGTGACGAAATAATACTTTTGCAAGCAAATTAGGACTGCGCGACTATGGGGCTGCGCGACTACGAGACGGACTTGACGTCTCGAAGTCCCGAAGTCCCGAAGTCTCGAAGTCAAAACAGAAAACACATGAAAAGAATAGCCGTTTTCCCCGGTTCCTTCGACCCCATCACCTTGGGGCACCGCAGCATCGTTTTGAGGGCCTTGCCCATTTTCGACGAGATTTATGTCGCCGTCGGCATCAACATGGAGAAACGCTCCACGTTTGAGCTACACGACCGCATCAAGTGGTGCGAAGCCGTATTCGCCAACTATCCGCAAGTGAAGGTGGAGAGCTACCAAGGCCTCACCGCCGACTTCTGCAAGAAAGTGGGAGCCAACACCATCATCCGAGGCCTGCGTTGCGGCAGCGATTTCGAGTACGAGAACATGATCGGACACGCCAACAAACGTCTGCACCCCGAATTGGAGACCATCTTCCTACTCACCGAGAGCGAGTTGGTTGGTGTCTCGTCAAGCGTCGTGCGCGACATCTACAAGAACGGCGGCGACGTGTCGAAATTCATGCCTGAAGAAATCAAACTACCTTGATTCTCAATCGGTTTCAACAAGATTGCGGGCTTTCATGTAGGTGCGCCATTTCTCCAACACTTGTTGCATGTCATCGGGCAATTCGGAGGTGAACAGCATTTCCTCGCCCGTAGAGGGATGCACGAAGCCCAACTCCTTGGCGTGCAACGCATGTCGGGGGATGATTTTGAAGCAATTGTCTATGAATTGCCGGTATTTCGAGAAGGTTGTGCCTTTCAGGATGATGTCGCCGCCATACAAGCCATCGTTGAACAGCGGATGGCCGATATATTGGGAATGCACACGAATTTGGTGCGTGCGGCCCGTTTCCAACCGGTATTCGTTAAGTGTCACATAACCAAAACGTTCAAGCACCTTCCAATGGGTAACGGCCTCCTTGCCACTCTCGCCGAATGGAAAGACAGCCATGCGACGCCTATTGCCGTTGCTGCGCCCGATGTTGCCCACGATGGTGCCTTCGTCCTCGTCGAAGTCGCCCCAAACGAGGGCGTTGTAGCGACGATGGATGGAATGCTCGAAAAACTGCTTGGCGAGCGCCGTTTGCGCAGCCTCGTTCTTGGCCACAATCATCAGGCCGGTGGTGTCCTTGTCGATGCGGTGGACGAGATAGCCTATGCGGTTCTCGACATTCTGCCGGGTTTGCTCGAAATGATAGGCCAATCCGTGCAGGAGGGTGCCATCAAAGTTGCCATGCGCGGGATGCACCACCAAGCCCGCCTGCTTGTTGATGACGATAACGTCGTCGTCTTCATAGACAATGTCCAAGGGGATGTCTTGCGGCTTGATGTCGGCTTCGCGTGGCGGATAGCTGAACACGATGGAAATCACGTCGTTAGGCTTCACCTTGTAGTTCTGCTTCACCACTTCGCCGTTCACAAGGATATTGCCGGCTTTTGCGGCGTTTTGGATGCGGTTGCGGGAAATGCTGCTGATGCGTGAGGTCAAGAAAGTGTCGATGCGCACCGTGTCTTGGCCGCCATCGACGGTGATGCGCATGTGTTCAAACATCTCGCCGTTTTCGCCTTCCGTGGTTTCGCCTTGCCCAACAAAGTCTCCATCGTCATCGGCGACTTCGTTCTGCTCAATCAGCACTTCGTCGTCACCGGCGACTTCATTCTCGAAAATCTCGTCTTGTTCTAAAATCTCGTCTTGGATGTCACTCATTTCCTGATAATGAATTTTTGGGTGATTATTTGTCCTTCTGCCGTGGTAAATCTGATGAAATACATCCCTTCCACAAGGTCGGCAACGGAAACCGACGGCTCGAAAGCACCTTGGAACAACCTGCGGCCCATGAGGTCGCAAATGCAGGTTTTGACTATCTCGGTATTATCTTGAACATTGATATTCAATGTGTTGCCAACAGGATTGGGGTAAAGTTGCACACTTGGCTTGGCACTCTCAAACTCTTCCACACCTATATAATAAGACGGGCCGACCACAGGTCGAATCATCAGCGTGCCGTGCATCTCGCTTGGCTGCCACGATCCGTTGACGTTGTAGAAGTTGTATTGGCTGTTGTCGATGGAGGCGTCAAAACCAATGTTAATCAGGCCGTTGCCTTGCTGCACGAGGCCGATGTAAAAACTGCCCGAAAGCATTACGGGTTGGTCGAATCTGTAATATTGGAACTGATAGGCTTGGTCGCCCCACTGCGGGCGTTGCCCCGACAAGCGATAGACCTCATCGCCCGGTCGCCCGTTTTCGTCTTTCCAGATGGCGATGTCGAAATACTTGTTGTTGGCATCGTTAAGCGTATGATTGAAAAGCAGTTGCACACCTTGAATGGTATCGTATTCGGCCATCTCGAACCTCACGGCGAAGCGTCCGTTGGCAGGCTCCACACCGTAGCCCATCTCAGGAATGCCGTCATCGTAGGCGTAATAATTGTAGAATCCCTGACGGTAAACCATCGAGTCCACCAAGGGTGGCGCAAAGGTCGAGTCATAGACGAAATGCTTGATTTCATACGAAACAGAATCGTACCACATATTGAGCGCAAACAGTTCACCAACGAAAGGACAGGCTGGCGATTCGCCGCTTTCCGGACACTCCAAATAGCCCGACTCCAAATAAGGATTCACAACCGTTGCGTCAACAAAGCGCGTATAATGCTGATTGCCGCCAATTTGGCGCACCGTATAGCAATAGTTGGCCTCGTGCGGAACATTGTCCAAGTTGGCGATGTCGATGGCCAAACTTTCGCGGACGGCCGCGTTGGGATTGACTCGGTATTGGCGGTAAGGCATGGCCTGATAGCGGTTAAGGAAGCTCGGTCTCCGCCCCGAAAAGGCTATCTTCGAATAGGCAGTGTCGCTAACCGAGCGGTTGAGGTCGAGGTAAACAAAATCGATGTTCCAAATGTCTTCGTTGCCGCGACTGCTAGGCAATGAGGAATTGACGATGCTCGCGTAGTTGTAGAAGCGGAAATAGAAATGGTCGGTGAAATACTTCACGTCGTGGATAGGAACCATCACCTGCTTGAAATACTGGCCGTGGTTTTCGGCTACAAACTCGCTCAGTCTCTGCCCCGGCACGCTCCAAACATGCGTCCAGACAGTGTCGGCCACAGTGGTGAAAACCGAGTCGCAAGGGATGGCGATTTGGCCTTGGGTTTGGCTCGTCAAAGTGTCGGTGATGATGACAAACAAGCCCGGAATACAGCTTCCAAACGACCAAACCGTGTCGCCTGGGAACAACGTATCGACCTGCATTTCAGCAAAAATCTCAGCCAAACTAAAGCTTTGATAGTCGAGGTACAGAAACTCCTGACGCTCGGTAGCAGTGCCGAATTGCAGCACAAGCGAATCTTGCGCCTCAGGTGGATTGCCGTTGCCTTGCGGCTGGTACCAGAAGCTGAAATACAGCGAGTCGGCTGGAGTAAGGGCTTTGGGCAAAGGCTCAAAAACCGAATCCAACCGGATGCGTGCCGATGTGAGGTATTCCGCCACGAAAGCGTTGCTGATGGCATAGTCGTAAACGCGCCCGTATTGGTCCAACACATCCAGCGTCGCCGCATTGCGCGTCGGCGGATTCAGCGGAAAGCCATCGGTGACCATTGCATTGCGGTCGGTCCACTTGGTGGAATCGGGATAGACACTCGTCTGGCTGAAATCGTCGAAAAAAGGCAACACTATCCCTGTTTCATTGACGTAATGTGTAGTTTTTGTGGAAGTTTCGCGCTGAAAACCCGTCAATATCTCTTGGGCGAAGGCATGACTTGCGGCAAAACCGAGAGCCAAAGTCAACACAATAGTCCTAAAATTCGTCTTCATATTCATAGTCGGTGGTTTCTATGGATTCTGTAACTGTATCTATTTCAAATTTTTGCGGCACGTTGACCAAAGAGTCTTCATGCAGCAACTCCTTCATTTCCTTCTTGAAGTCGAGAGTACGGCTCGAATGATAAGTCAGGTCAATGTAAGTGCCAAGTTTGACCGAACCCGAGCTTGGCCCAGGTTTCATCCTTCTGACACACATATACTTAACACTGTCATTGTCTTCGTACGACTCCGTCCCGAGATTCAGTCCGGCAAGGTTCAGCAGGCGCTTGGCTTCGGCGGCGGGCTTCCCGATGAGGTTGGGCACCTTGATGTTCAGCTTGTCTTGCCCAATACCGACACGAAGCACAATCTTGCTGCCCTTCGCGAGCTCGGCGCCGGGAGTAATGGCACTGCCTTGATAATACTGCTCTATGACATTGTTTTTGTAAGAGTAGTCTTGATATTCAAGGAAATCCACATCCAGGCCGCTCGATTCAAGCCGTCCGATGGCCTCTCGCAAAGAGATACCTTTCAGGTTGGGCATCACCGTCTTTTCGGGCGTTTCGGCCACGATGATGGCATAAACATTGCGTCCTTTCTTGATTTTCGAGCCAGGCAAAGGGTCTTGCTGGTAGATGCTTCCTGGCTGCTGGCCCTTGGGATAAACGCTGTCGATGAGGATGAAATTGAAATCTTTCGAATAATCGTGCTTCACTTGCCGATAGTCTTGGCCAACGAAATCAGGCATGGAATAAACCTTGTCGTGACGGGTGTATTTGTCTAACAACCTGAATGTTAGCCATAGCAATACTATACACAACAACAGTATGATGAGTAAGTTGACGTAAAATTTCTTTTCCTTGAGGAAGTGAAGGCGTCCCATAATTTAGTAATTTAGCCGTGTTTTTACAACTCGATTTTGAGTGTTTTTATTGTTTCGATAATTAACCGACAAAATTACAAAAAATATGAAAAACGTGGCAATTATTTGTGGCGGCGATGGTGGAGAATTCGAAATTTCCGTCAAAAGTGCGCAGGTGGTGAAGCAAAACCTGAATCCTGAGCTGTATAATTCAAAGATTATCGTCGTGTCGAAGAAGGGATGGTACGGACTCCTGAAAGATGGCACCCGTGTGGATGTCGACAAGAACGACTTTTCCATTTCGGTGGGCGGTCACCGGACGAAATTCGACGTGGCTTTCAATGCCGTGCATGGCGAGCCGGGCGAAAACGGACCGCTTTCGGGTTATCTCGAACTGCTGGGCATCCCTTGCACTTCTTCGCCTTTGACCACCTGTGCCCTGACGTTCCACAAGGACTTTTGCAAACGAGTGGTGGCTTCTTACGGTGTCAACGTGGCACCTTCGATACTTATCAACGAAGGCGAGAAATACGATGCCGACGAAATCATCAAGCAGTTGGGGCTGCCCATGTTCGTGAAGCCGACCTGCAACGGCTCCAGCGTGGGCGTGACCAAGGTGAAGACTGCGGAAGAGCTTGTCCCGGCGATTTTCACGGCGAGGGCAGCAGGCCGACAGATTATGTGCGAGAAGTTCGTTGATGGGCGCGAGTTCGGCTGCGGCGCGATGAACTTCAAGGGCAAGATGATGGTCTTTCCGCTTACCGAGATTTGCAGCAAGAACGAGTTTTTCGACTATGAGGCGAAATACACCGCAGGCAAGTGCGACGAAATCACGCCCGCCCAAGTTGACGAAGCCACCGAAACCGAGATCAAAGCCACCACTGCGATGCTTTACGAAAAGCTGGAGTGTAAGGGTTTTGTCCGCATGGACTACATCGTTAGCGGCGAAGGCGTGTTCTTCATCGAGGCGAACATCGTACCGGGAATGTCGGAAGCCAGCATCATTCCCGCGCAGGCACGATGCTTCGGCCTGACGTTGGGACGGCTGTTTGAAATGGCGATTGAGAACGTTCTCTGATGTTTCTCACGCAGAATGCGCAGAACTATGGGAATCGCAATGCGACATAAAATTGGCCTCCGATAGGCTTCCCAAAATTCTGCGTATTTTGCGTGAAATATACTTTGCGTGAAATGATTACACCGTGAGTATGTCCTTCGACTTCAACTCGGTGAGGTCATCGATTTTCTTGATGTACTTGTCGGTGAGCTTCTGGATTTCCTCTTGCAGGAGCTTCGACTCGTCCTCCGAGATGGTGTCTTTCTCTAACTTCTTGGCTTCGTCGTTGGCGTTGCGGCGAATGCCACGGATGCCCACTTTGGCTTCCTCGGCGGCGGTCTTGGTGCGCTTCACGAGGTCGCGGCGGCGTTCCTCGGTCAATGCGGGCACGCTGATGCGGAGGATTTCGCCATTGTTGATGGGGTTGAAGCCCAAGTTGGCGTTCAAGATGGCCTTGGCGATGTTGCCAAGTGCGCTCTTGTCGAAGGGTTGCACCACAATCATGCGGGCGTCGGTGCAGCCGATGTTGGCGGTCTGCTCGATGGGCACCGTCGTACCGTAGTATTCAACCATTACGCCGTTCAGCATCGCCGGACTGGCTTTTCCTGCCCTGATGCCCTGAAACTCATGCTCCAAGTGCTTGATGGTGTTGTCCATGCTTTCAGTGGCTTCGTCCAATACAAATTGAGAGTCTTCAGTCATAGTTTTCAGAATTTCGGGTGCAAAAATAAAGAATTATTCCATTTCCACCCAAAAATCTTGCCAATTTTCAATTCAGCGGCTCATACAATCCCGACAAAACCGGGCTTCTCTTTGTGAAATAATGGCTCATCCTGTCCAAAACCAAAGGCTGTTTCCCTTGGTTCCAGAGGTAGGTCTTCACGGTCTTACCTTTAGGCGAAAGGTTGTCGTCGAAGATAATGGCATTGGCAATCACGTTCTCACCTGACGCAAAACGACCGTCATCGGGTGAGGTGCCATGCCACAAGACGACAGAATCCGTTTCAGCGTCATGGACCTCAATAACCAAAGTCAAATTGCTGATTTCTTGCTCGTTGTGGAAATTCGCGATGATACCAAAAGCCTCTACGTCGTCGGGAAGCGAGTCGCAGGAATAGGTGGTTGCCCGTCCCCATTCTTGGCCTTCGATGTAGGAATAAGGTTCGTCGTCCAATGAGGTAAGCGCATAACGGCTGCCTTCAAAGGGAGTCTTGCTCAAAGTAAGATAACGCGATGTGAACCAGCTCTTTTGCTCAATCAGGTAAGGATAGTTCCCAACTGCGGTGACTTCCCAAACGGGGTTCACATAGTCTGTCCAGCCGAAGCCGAGCATGGGCGTTTCCTTGTGCTCGCCGAGCCACTCGTTGAACTCGCCCAAATTGCTGTAACGGTCGAATACAATGCGGTTTCCGACATCGGTTTGGCGTTGGTAGAACTCGGCAGCCTCGCCAATCTCGGTGCGTGTGGCGAACTGGATCTGGTCGCCATATTGTGCCTTATCTTTCTGGATTTCAACGGCAATCTGGTCGTAGCCTTGGTGATACATCAGGTCATAGTGCCGGCGTTCCATAATCAAAGATGCAGTGCCGACAAACAGGATGACAGCTACCACCAATGCGTTTCGCCACGGCGACAGGGTCCGGTTCTTGAACATCGAGAACGCCACGATGATGACAAATGGATAGCTGAAAATCAGCGTGCTATATTGGATGATAGGCTCGCGGAGCATGGAATAGGCGAAGGCAATGCTGAAAATGACGACAAACCAGCCGATGCCCACCCAGCGCAAAGGATTGCGGCTCTTGTCGCGCCTGCCGACGATGAGCGGCAAAAGGATGACGAGGCCCACGGCAAACATGAACAGTGGAGAATAGTTCATCGTATATTGCAGGAAATCGGTTAGAAAAGTAGCCTTGGGCTTGCTCAGCCAGCCTCCAATGCTGCCGCTGACGAAAAGCTGCTGGTAGAAAATGGGCAGGGTAGGAGCAAACAAAACGACTGCCGCTATTCCACTGAGCCAGTATGCTCTACGTCTTTCCTTCGGAAGGAAAAACAAGCCCGTGAGGAAGATTAGTCCCGCCTGGGCAATGCTGAAATACTGTATCAACGAGCAAGCCCAAGCCGAAAGCGCAAAGCCGATGTAGATCCTAGTTGTCGGCGTTTTCGTCTCGAAAACGACCTTATGCCAAAAACAGGTCATCAGCAGGACGAAGAACAGCCCCGCCGAGTATGGTCGTGCCAACTGGCTGTAGAACACCGTGAACTGGCTGACGGCAAAGAAAGCGGACGAGAACAAGCCTATTTTCCGGTTGAACCACTGCCGCCCTATGACATAAATAAGATATATCGATCCGATGCCCATCAGCACGAAGGGCAGCTTGACCCACAGCTCGCTCCAGCCGAAGATGCGCACCCAGAGCCACAAAAACGCTTCCACCCCGATGGGATGGCTGTCGGGCATGATGCCTTGCTGGATGAAGTCGTTGAAGTTGTCGAAGCGTGTGCGCAGCAAGGCACTGAACTCGTCGTGCATGAACGGTACTTGGCCTAACTTCCACAGCCTCAGCACGGCAGCTACAATCATAATGACCCCCAAAATGACAAGGTCAATGGTTTTGTTGGATGGGTTATGCGTTTTCCGAAGATGGTGGCTTCTTTCTTTCATTTCAATTGCGATTGCGTCGGTAACACTTTCCTAAGAAGAATACGGAACGGCAAAAATAGGCAATTATTCCCGATTTTCATTGAAAAATAATGCCTTTTTGATGAAAAGCCTAACCAAACGAAAAGAATTTTATAATTTTGCTCCCAAATAGGTTCTTATGGAAAACATAGCAAAAACCGAAAAGTCGAAACGCATACAGACCTCTTTTCTAAGTGCTCCAGAGAAGAAGGCTTTGTTGTGGTTAGCCGCTCACCAGCCCAAATGGGTTGATTCCGACATGCTGACATTTGTCGGCCACTTTGGAGCGACGACGATTGCCTTAGGCTTCATTTTGTCGGGTCTCAATGTGAATTTTTTGTGGATCAGCATTTTGGGATTTGTCATCAACTGGTACGGCGACTCCTTGGACGGCACTTTGGCCCGTGTGCGCAACCAGCAGCGTCCGGTTTACGGCTTTTATATCGACCATACGATGGATGCCATCAACGAGTCGTTGATGTTCATGGGGGTGGGCATGTCGCCTTTCATGCGTTTCGATTTGTCATGCATCCTGCTCGTGGTCTATCTCATGCTGACGCTCAACGTGTCGATGAACGCCCATCTTAAGGGCGAGTTCCGCCTGACATACGCCAAGCTCGGCCCTACGGAGCTGCGTCTCATCTGTATCATTGCCTGCTTGCTAATCATAGGCGTGAAGTCGTTGCAGACGTTCTCGTGGGAGGTCACGTTTTTCCATTTCACGCTGGTTTTTTGCATACTTGACCTTGTCGGGTTGTTCATTCTCGCGGCCCTTGTCACTATCTATATTGTGACCATAGTCCAAGACGCACGCTATTACGCGAAGATCGATCCGAAGCACAAAAATGATTGATGTCAAGGACTTGATAGTGAAGCGGGTGCCGAAATTCATTGTCGGCAACTTGATAGGAACCGTTGTTGACACCCTTGTGCTTTGGTTTTTCTCGCACGTCGTGTTTCATGGCTATGTCGGGCAAATCATCATTTCGCCCACCATTTCATTCGAGTGTGCCGTGTCCGTCAATTTCCTCCTATGTTGTCGTTTCATTTGGAAAGACCGTGTGAAGCAAACGGCCTCGACCTCGATTTTCCGACGTTTTTTGGCTTACAACTTCATGTGTGTCGGCGGCTTTGTGGTCAAGATGGGCTTCCTAATGCTGATTGAGTTTCTGACCCATTGGGATGTCGTGATTTGCAACCTACTGGCCCTCTGTGTGTCAGGCACTTTCAATTTTATGATGAGTGAATTCGTGATTTTCAAAAAAAGGAAGGAACAATGAAATGGCACTGATTACCATGGACGACATCGAGAAAATCTCGCCCGTTTTCAGGGGTGAAAGAGGAAACAAGCTGGCCAAAGGAGTGTTGCGTTTGACCGGAATCGACCAATTGGCCGAACGATACGCAAGGCATGAGGACTTGACGGGGCCCGACTTCGTGAACGAGTTTCTTAAAGACCTGTATGTCAACTACGAAGTGGGTGGATTAGAGCATCTTGCGACTTTGGCGGATACGCCTTTTGTCACCATCAGCAACCATCCCTATGGCGGTTTGGACGGCCTCATCCTCATCGACCTTGTCGGGCATTTTCGCCACGATTTCAAGGTGATGGCCAACCAGTTCCTCAATTTGGTGAAAACCATCAAAGGCAATTTCATTAACGTGGTTCCCAACACCGACAGCGTGAAAGTGACCAAGGAGAGCATTGCAGGTGTGCGTCAGGCACTTCTGCAGGTGAGGGATGGCCATCCTTTAGGATTGTTCCCGGCGGGTGCTGTTTCCGACTTCCATTTTCGCGAGTTCGGCATCAGCGACCGCGAGTGGCAAGAATCAGCTATCCGTTTGATACACAAGCTAAAAGTACCGGTGCTACCTATCCGCTTTTTTGACCGGAACTCCAGCTTTTTCTACTTTTTGGGACTCATCAGTTGGAAAGTGCGTATCTTGCGCTTGCCTAGAGAAGTCCTCAATAAAGGCGGGAAACGGGTCAGGGTCGGCATCGGCCCGGTCATTTCCGTTGAGGAACAAGCGAGAGCCGATTTGGGTGAATTGTTGCGCAAAGCCGTGTACGACATGGACTTACCGACACATATGCAACCGCGAAGTGCGATAAATTTTGATGATTTGCGGCTTTTGATTTCATAAAACGCTAATTTTGCAGAATGATTCAGATTAAAGAAGCAACCACGAAGAAAGAATTGAGGGCGTTTGTCCGTTTCCCCAACCAACTTTATAAGGGCAATCCCTATTACGTTCCACAGATCGTATCTATGGATTGTGATACGCTAACGCCCGCGAAAAACCACGCTTTTGAGGTTTGCGAAGGCAAGTATTGGCTTGCCTACGACGAAAAAGGCACTGTCGTAGGGCGCGTGGCAGGTATCATCAACCGCCAGTACAATGAAAAGACGGGCGAGAAGATTTGCCGTTTCGGTTGGATTGATTTCATTGACAGCCATGAAGTTACAAAGAAATTGATGGATACTGTCGAGCAGTATGCCAAGGAGAAAGGCATGGAAATCATGAATGGCCCGACGGGCTTCCTTGAGTTTGACGCGGCAGGCGTTTTGGTGGAGGGTTTCGACAAACTGCCCACAGCCTACGGAAAATACAATGCACCTTATTATGAGTCGCACTTGTTGGCCTTGGGCTACCAAAAGGATGTTGACTTTGTGGAGTATCTGATCAAGGTGCCAGAGGTCATCCCCGACCGCTACGCCCGTATGGCCCAGTTGGTTTCGGTCAAAAACGACTTGCATCAGGCCGTCCTGAACCGCCCACGCGACCTTGACCCCTACCTTGACGGCGTGTTCAAATGCCTCAATTCGGCTTACTCCAAACTGCACGGCTTTTCCGAACTCACGCCTGGGCAATGCGGCGACCTGAAAAGGCAGTTTTTGACCAATATCAACGTCGATTACGTCTCCATTGTCCTCGATTCCAACAATCAAGTGGTCGGTTTCGGGGTGGCGTTGCCTTCCCTTTCCAAGGCCATGCAAAAGGCTCAAGGCTCGCTTTTCCCTTTCGGATGGATGCATTTGAAGAAAGCCTTTCGGGACAATGACACTATCGACCTGCTTCTCATCGCCATCGACGAGAAATACAAGAACAAGGGCGTGAACGCCATGATTTTCGACAAATTCGCCCAAGGCATCACCAAAAACGGCATCAAGTTCATCGAATCAACGCGCGAATTGGAAGACAACACCAGCGTGCAAAACCTTTGGCGCTATTTGGAACACAACTTGACCAAAAGAGCCAGAACGTACTGTAAGCGGCTGTAAGACAACCTTATTTCGTCACCAAAGTACCGATGTTCTCGCCTTTCAGCACCTTCATCAGGTTGCCGCGCGTGTTCATGTCGAAGACGTACATCGGCATGTCGTTCTCCTTGCACATGGTGAAGGCGGTCATGTCCATCACTTTCAGGTTGCGTTGGTAAGCCTCGTCGTAGGTGATGCGCTCGAACTTGGTGGCCGTGGGGTCTTTCTCGGGATCGGCGGTGTAGATGCCATCCACGCGGGTGCCTTTCAGGATGATGTCGGCCTTGATTTCGACGGCGCGAAGAGCCGATCCCGTATCGGTAGTGAAGAAGGGATTGCCCGTGCCGGCACCCATCACCACGATATGGCCTTCCTCGAGCAAACGGATGGCCTTGGCACTGCTCATCGTGTCGGCGATGCGGTCGATGTAAAGCCCCGCCAAAAGCGTGGCTTTCTGGCCTTTACCCTGCAGCGTGGATTGCATGGCCATCGAGTTGATGACGGTGGCGAGCATACCCATGTAGTCGCCTTGGATGCGGTCCATGCCCTTCGAGGCGCCTTGCAGGCCACGATAGATGTTGCCGCCGCCGATGACGATGCCGATTTGCACACCTGCTTGGGCCGCCTCGATGATTTCGTCGGCGTAATCGTTCAGTCTTTGCGGGTCGATGCCGTATTGCTGTCCGCCCATCAGGGCCTCGCCGCTGAGTTTCAGTAATACTCTGTTGTATTTCATAGTGTTGGGATTTATGAGTTAAGATTCTGTTGAGCGACAAAGATACGCATTTTAGGGAACGTGGCGGAATAATCTTTTATTTCGATGGGCGAAATCAAAGCTTCACTAACTTGACCACCTTGCCCTTTGCGGCGGGACCTCCATAACTGACCACATAAACTCCAGTTGGCCAACCACTTGCATCGATTTCAAAAACCTTCTGGAATCTTATAAAAGGGGTCATTCGGTTGCCGTACAAATCATAGACGACCATGTCCGTTAAGCCATTCTCGTCCGACTTGACCGTAAACTTGCCATCGGTAGGGTTGGGAAAAACTCCATCCTCAGTTTCAGGGAGTTCCGGCTCGACAGGAGCAGGCATTATGGCTTTCCACGAAGCCTCCCAACCCGTATCCGTGGTGAGGCAGTCGGAGCGGAACTCCACGCACATCACATTCGACGTGGATTGCACCACGCCTGGACTTTGCGTGTTCCAGCGCCCGATTTTCGGGGCGAAGACATTGTCGCCGTCGTAAACCCAAAGGAAATCGAAATCCGTTTCCAAATGGAAACTACTGAAATCCAATTGAATCATCGACTCCTCTGGTCCGCGAATCACCCAAACCAAGCGCTCGTCGTTCTCGTAATTTTGGTGGTCGAGGCGACCCGAATCGCCTTCCAAAACGGTGACGGGCGTGCCCTCGTTGATGAGTTTGTAGTAACGGTTCCAATCCCAATACGGTCCTGGGTCGGTGTGGCTCTGGTCGGGATAGTGCTGGTGCCCACGGATTTGGACGCAAGCCCCTTCGCCGCCAAGGTTGTAAAGGCCGTTGTTGAGGCAATAGCCATTGTCTAAGGTATCGCGGTTGTGGGTGCGGTAGCTTTTGATGGTGTCGTAGCACGAGCAGATGCTGCGCACTAAATCCGCAGATGATTGGTACATCGCCTCGGTGAAGAAACTCGGAATGTCGCCGTAGGCCTCATGTTCGATGCCGATGGTATAGCCATTGGCAGTGCGGGCATGCCAAGCCTTGTCCCTTTCGCGCACCATCTGTGTCACCTGTCCGTCAACGGAGCGGATGACGTAATGCGCCGAGACCTGCGCATCACAATTCTTGAACCAACTGATGCAACCCGCATAAGAGCCTTCAGTATAATGGATTACGACCGCGCTCACCTCTTTCGTCCGCGGCTCCCAGTTGCATTCGGGAGCAGGATCCCAGATGGCAGGTGGATAGTCGGGGCTACGGGTAATGCCCAATTCAGGTGCGGTGAGCAAATCGTATTGTTCGGCAAAAACCGACTTCAAGTCGATGTCGTATTTCGGGAAGCCGAATTGCTTGGCTCTTTGGGCGTCATCCAAGAAAACACACACCGAATAAAGCATCGACTGCATGGGATAAACGTCCTTCTCCTCCCCTACCGGCAATTCAGAAAGTTGCTGAATGACGGAAAGATAATCCCTCGCTTCGGTAGCTTTTCTCTGCTTGGCCAAACGAGAAAAAGCCTTCGCATAGGCCAACACATTCCTTTCGGGACTTTCCAAAATCTCCGCTTCCGAAATGCCTGAAAGTTCCGACACCAAATGCAGGTTTTCGCGGAAGTAGCCTTTGCCGTCCTTCACCAAGCCCATCAAGCCGTAGGCACGCGGCATGGCATCGGGGCCGTCGTGGTGATAGTCGGCGTCGGTCAGGTGATGGCATTGCGTGTTGGTGAAGGAGATGGCCTCAAGCAGGCCTTGGGGAATGTCGGGGCAGGCTTGGTAGGCCGATTTGAAAGCAGTCGTATATTCTTGCTTTTCTGTATTTTGTGGGAATGCAACAATGGGCATTAAGAGCAATAAAAGCAATAATGTGGTGATTTGTTTCATTGGCTACAATTCTTTCTTTCGTGGGACAAAAATAGAGAAAAAGTAGTGATTCCGGAACCAGATAAAAAGCAGCAAGTCTCTTACTTTTCGTAATAGCCTTTCTTGCTATATTGCGTCCAACGGATGTACATCTCCTGATAATGATCCTTGATAAACTCGGAAATCTTAGCAATTTCGCGGTCATTGAGGATACCACGGTTCTGGAGTACCGAATCGCCGTTGCTCTTCACGAAGAACTTGGCAGAGCCTCCCTCCGTAAGCTTTTTGTCGCTGGCATGAACACGCATACATTCCACTATGCAGAACGACGTAAAATACAAATAATAACCTGCCACCTTGAAATCATAGTACTTCGGCATAGTTCAGTCCTCCATATATTTCAGGTTCTGTTGCAGGTAAGTGCTCGCAATGGAGATCTCGATGTCGTCCATCGTAGTCTCCAGCACCTCGCCATCGGCACCAAACACAACGGCTTTGTCTGGACTGTTTAGATTCAACACATGGATGCCGTCTTCCTTACGGGTAAATGCGTATCCGTTGACAATGATGTCGGCATTATCGGCAATGGTCTTGATATCAGGCATAAGCTACACGCACAGTTTTAATCGGTTTCAGAAAAGCATCGGAGTCGATATATAACCCGGCAAGGATAGGTTTGAGGTCTATGTACTCCTCTTCCGGCTCGGCATTATGGCTGTACTTGGCCATCACCACCAAATAACCGTCGTCCCATTTCACGACATCCACATAGCGCTCCAAACTGTAAGGAGCCCTAAAACGAATATGATAGCCTCCGAAGTTGAAAGCCGTAAAGCCCTCGCCGCTACTGAGGACAGCCTCGCTCTCATTGGTTTCCATATTGTTACGCTCTTCCATTTGATTTTCTTTTCGGGTACAAAAATACAAAATAACATTCCAAATCGTGTTTGTTTTTCAAAAAATTAGACTCTTTTTGTGCGAAATATGCTTCACGCATTGGCGACAGCGACGCAAAGCAAAGCGGCAGAACGGAGAGCATTTTTGTTTTTCGGGTTGGTTTGCGTTGTTTTCCTCGGCTGGGGTTCCGCCATGCTCCACCGCCTGCCTAACATCCTCTCACCCCTCTGGGGTTCCTTCGTGCCATAGCCCAAGTCACGGAGTGACGGTGGATAGTAGGCAGGGGTGAAATGCAATGGAACCCCTGCCAAACAAAACACAAATTCCGAACAAGCCCCAGTGGGGCGAAAGAATACCCATTAACGGCGCATACCCAAAACGCGGCTGCCGCGATGCGACAGCCCTACAACGGCTGGGCTGTAGGGCTGTCGTACCACGGCAGCCGCCATAAACAAATCCGCCCTCCTCCTCCAAGGTTTTCCCAAAGAACGGAAGGGCGGATATACAAATCATCCAATAAGGATTAGAAAGGTAGCGAATTATTCCGCATCGCGAACCAAACGCACAGACAAACCATAACTGCGAAATTCCCAATTTGTGCTATAATTTGTGCTGGCAAGATACATTTTAAACGCCTTTGAAGCCTCGTAATACTCGGACGACCAATAGTAGCCATAACTACCAACATCATTAATGTAAATACTCTCCATCTCACTTGGAGACTCAAAATAATCCACTGCCACCCTCTTGCCTGCGGCGGGCAAGAATACCGCACCATAGGCCTCAAGCGAGTTGGTCCAATCCTCGGCAGAGATGGTGTTGCTGCCAAAACCATTGCTGTTGTCGTTGGGATAGTTCAGCGCGTAATAGGCCGCCGACCAGTCGTCAGGCAACAGGATGTAGCCGTTCACATCGTTCACAGAGCCTACCACCCAACGAATGTCGGATGCCGTGCTGCGCGTGTTGAACAAATAATACCAATCGCCACGCGACGGGGTGCGCCAGCCGCTGTTCTCGGCGTTTCCGCCGTTGCGTATCGCGTTGTAGCCCCAATCCGTCTGGTCGTAAAGGTTTGCCCAAGTTCCGTAAGAACGATACATACTATAATCTGCACTTACGCTCCAAGGCTGATAGTAGGTATCATTGCGTTCATATCCGCTCGTACCCCAGCCGAAAAGGTCGCGGTCGATGGTTTTGTTGTCGGTGGCCTGTGGCGTGGTCTCGCCAATGTAGTCCCATTGGTGGTCGGCAATCTTCCAGTAGCCGCCCGTGTTGTTGTCGTCGCCGTTGCCCGCGCTGCCGATGTATTGCAAGTTGCCTTTCGAGAAGCGCACCTGCTGCGTGGCACTCACCGAGAAAAGCCCATTGATGACACCGGCGCGGTGGTCGATGGTGGCTGTTATGCCCTCGGTAAGGTAGTCGTTTGCCGCAATTGCGGGAACGGTGCCGCAAGTTCCGGAATGAATCCCGTCGTATGAATTGACCACTGCATCCGTCACCGCGTCCTGTGGCAAAAGAATCGCCCATCTTTCGCCGTTGCCGGCGGGCAAGACGATGCTGCCCGCACCTTCTTGGCTGTATGTGAAGCCGTTGGTCGCGAAATCAACCGTCACCTTGTTGTTCATACCCGTGATGCAGGTGGCCGCTTCTGAAATCGTGGTCACGTTGAGTTTCACCAAGGCGCGCTTGTTGAGCAGGGTGGCGTTGTAGGCCGTCCGCCCCGTCTCGTAGTCTTCCCGCGAGGGCGCGTAGGAAATCACGGGGAGTTTCGTCCGCTGGTCGCTGATGACCACCGAACACTCGGTGGAAGTGCCTTCGGCGAGGCTCTCGGTCAGGTCAACGTTACCCAAAAAGTAGAAATGTAGCTTCTGGCCTTCAACCGGGTCGGTGACGTTGCCGCTGAATTGGGTGCCGTTGTAGGCCAATGTCCCCACATAAACGCCGTTGCTGGCCACATAAATCACATCGTTTTCCTCGAAAGCGACCTCGCCGCAGGCGGTGTTCACATCCACACGATTGTTGTTGCTTCCGCCCACATTGAGTGTGATGTGTACCTTTTCGCCTACTTGTTCGGGCGTCGTCAGGTTCTCCTTCTTGCATTGCGACAAGCCCGCCAGCAAGGCCATTGCCACTGCGATAATGCCAAACTTCTTCATTGCTCGTCCTCCTTTCTCATTAAAAGTGCATAACCAACGCCAGCCGCCAGCAGGAGGAACACTCCGCTACCCACTGGCACTTCCTGACCGAAAGTCTGGTTGTCGATGATGCCCGTCTCTCCGCTGCGATAGCCAAAAAGAGGGGCGTTTTCGTTACTACTGCCAGCACCGTAATACACTTCATCGGTGACATAGCCGCGCTGGAACAGTCCACCTTGAGCCGAGGGGGTTGCGGCAACAGCGACATGGCCGCCGCCCAAATCACGAAGGCTCCTTTCTTTAGTTTAACTCGTTTCATAATGGTGTTGAATTTTGTTGATAAAAAAGTCCACTCGTTTCATAATGGTGTTGAATTTTGTTGATAAAAAAGTCCATTAGCCCTCGTCCATTGGGCAAAGGCTTGATTATTAAGTATATAAATAATTGATTATCAGTTTTATAGGGGGAGGGTAAGCGATGCGATACAGTTTGCCAAAATGGGCAAATCTTTTGTAACGGTATTGTATATTACAAGTTTGTCGTGCATTGCGGGTACAAAAATAGGGATATTTATTGATGCGCAAAACGAAAATTCCAAAATAATGAAGAAAAATGTGTATTTTTGCCGAAAATTAAAATTAAAATGAGGAGTATTAGAAAATGGCACGTCCAATAGCAGAAACACCCATTTTGTTTGGGGAAGACGCAGAACGGTTCCTTTATAACATGGAACATATTGAACCATTGTCAGATGAACTTCAGGAACGCAGCCGCCTTGCATACGAGTGGTTGAAAAGTATTGCAACTTTCCCATTATAAGCGATGAGATTAGTCAGATTAGAAGAAATTGAGAGTCTCAAGCCTTTCGATTGTGGAGACGAAGACTTGAATGATTTTCTATTGAGTGATGCGCGGCTGTATAATGAACAGTTTCTTACCAACACTTTTGTTTTGGAGGATGCCAACGAGACCATAGCCTATTACAGTCTGTTGAATGACAAGATTTCGCAGACCACCTTGTCAAAAAACCTGTGGAGAAAACTTAGAAAGAGCATTCCACACGAAAAGCATCTTGGAAGTTATCCTGCCGTCAAGATTGGCCGTTTGGCTGTTTCAAAAAACTATCGTGGTATGGATATAGGCACCAAACTCGTTGGAGCCATCATGCGCATTTTCATCTACCATCACGAAAATTCAGCCTGCCGTTTTCTTACTGTAGATGTTTATAAAGACGCAGTTCCTTTCTATGAGAAAAACGGTTTCAAGAAGATGGTTAACGACACAGAACTTCCAGAAAACGCTTTGACAGTTCCTTTATATCTCGACCTAAAACAAGTAAAATCATAACAATAAAAACATCATAAAATGAACGCACTCAACGATTTTCAGAAAGAAATCCTCGCCGGCATCCCCGACGAGCTGCCGGAAGTGAAGCCCTACGACCCGAATATCAACCATGCGCCTAAGCGCAAGGATATCCTGACGAAGGCCGAGAAGAAGCTGGCCATCCGCAACGCCTTGCGTTACTTCCCTGCCAAGTTCCACGCCACTTTAGCCCCCGAATTTGCAGAGGAATTGGAGAAATATGGTCGCATCTACATGTACCGTTTCCGTCCGTCCTACAAGATGTACGCCCGCCCGATTGAGGAATATCCTGCCAAATGCGAGCAGGCCGCAGCCATCATGCTGATGATCCAGAACAACCTCGACCCCGCCGTGGCGCAACACCCACACGAGCTTATCATCTACGGCGGCAACGGTGCCATCTTCCAGAACTGGGCGCAATACCGCCTCGTGATGCAATACTTAGCCAACATGGACGAAGACCAGACCTTGGCGATGTACAGCGGTCATCCGATGGGACTCTTCCCGTCGCACAAGGACGCGCCGCGCGTGGTGGTCACCAACGGCATGATGATCCCGAACTACTCGAAACCCGACGACTGGGAGCGCTACAACGCCCTCGGCGTGACGCAATACGGACAGATGACCGCCGGCTCCTATATGTATATCGGGCCACAAGGCATCGTCCACGGCACGACCATCACCGTTTTGAATGCAGCTCGCAAACTGGGTTCGCAGACGTCCCGTCTTCAAACTGCGGACGAGACGTCCGCGAACCCATCGGCAACGGCTGGCAAGCTGTTCGTCACCGCTGGCCTCGGCGGCATGAGCGGCGCCCAGCCCAAGGCTGGTAACATCGCTGGCGTGGTGAGCATCACTGCCGAAATCAACCCCGCTGCCACGCAGAAACGCTACGAACAAGGCTGGGTCGATGAGGTATACGACAACATCGAGGAGCTGTTCAAGCACGTCAACGAGAGCCTCGCCAAGAAGGAAGCCCGCTCGTATGCCTACCAAGGCAACGTGGTAGACCTTTGGGAATATGCCGCAGAGCATGACATCCACGTCGATCTCGGCTCCGACCAGACCTCGCTCCACAACCCGTGGGCAGGCGGTTATTATCCTGTCGGACAGTCGTTTGAGGAGTCGAAGACCATGATGGCCGAGAACCCCGAGCTGTTCAAAGAGAAGGTGCAGGCTTCGTTGCGCCGCCATGTGGCCGCCATCAACAAGCTCACCGCCAAGGGCATGTACTTCTTCGACTATGGCAACGCCTTCCTGCTGCAATCGTCACGCGCCGGCGCCGACATCATGAAGGAAGATGGCACATTCCGTTATCCCAGCTACGTTCAGGACATCATGGGCCCGATGTGCTTCGACTACGGCTTCGGTCCCTTCCGCTGGGTATGCGCTTCGGGCAAGCCAGAAGACCTCGCCGTCACCGACGACATCGCCTGCGAGGTGTTGGAAAACATCGCCAAGACCGCACCCGCCGAAATCCAGCAACAGATGCGCGACAACATCCAGTGGATCCGTGGCGCAC
>JAFSJF010000138.1 GCA_017439405.1 Bacteroidales bacterium | reverse complement strand
GCATCCAACCCGAGATGCGCCGCACCTCGAAGTTCATGCAGGCCCCGATGTTCTTCAAGTATCGCAGCGAGACCGACATGATGCGCTACATGAAGAAACTCGAAAACCGCGACCTCAGCCTCAACCGCTGCATGATTCCGCTCGGAAGCTGCACGATGAAGCTGAACCCCGCCACCTCGATGTACGCCCTCAGCTGGCCTGAGTTTGGCAATATCCACCCCTTCGTCCCCGCCGACCAAGCCGAAGGCTACCTCGAACTCATCAACGAGCTTGAGAAAGACCTCTGCGAAATCACGGGCTTCAAAGGCATCAGCTTCATGCCCAACTCGGGTGCCAGCGGCGAATATGCCGGCTTGCTCACCATCCGTCGCTACCAAGAGGCCAACGGTCAGGGTCACCGCAACATCTGCCTGATTCCCGCCTCGGCTCACGGCACCAACCCCGCTTCGGCTGCCATGGCCGGCATGCAAGTGGTGGTGGTGAAATGCGACGAAAACGGCAACATCGACCTTGAGGACGCCAAAGCCAAGGCCGAGCAATACAAGGACAACTTGGCCGCCTTCATGGTCACCTATCCTTCCACCCACGGCATCTATGAGGACGGCATCCGCACCCTTGTGAAGATCGTCCACGACAACGGCGGACAAGTCTACATGGATGGCGCCAACATGAATGCCCAAGTCGGCTTGACCAGCCCCGGCTTCATCGGTGCCGACGTGTGCCACCTCAACCTCCACAAGACCTTTGCCATCCCGCACGGCGGTGGCGGTCCTGGCGTGGGTCCCATCGGCGTGGCCGAACACCTGAAGCCTTACCTGCCTTCGCACATCCTGTTCCACTGCGGTGGCGAGAAGCAAGAAGGCGCTGTGTCGGCTGCTCCGTTTGGTAGTGCCCAAATCCTCACCATCACCTATTGCTACATCAAGATGCTGGGCGGTGAAGGCCTGAAGAAAGCCACCTTGGGTGCCATCATGAATGCCAACTACCTGAAGGAGAGACTGAAGGACTACTATCCGATCCTGTACACCGGCAACCACGGCCATGTGGCTCACGAGATGATTCTCGACATCAACGGTATCAACAAGACTGTGGGCGTGGCCGCCATTGACATCGCCAAGCGTTTGATGGACTTCGGCTTCCACGCTCCTACCGTGGCCTTCCCCGTACACGAGACCTTGATGGTGGAACCCACCGAGAGCGAGCCTATCGCCGAGCTTGACCGCTTTGTCGACGCGATGATCCAAATCCGCAAAGAAATCAAGGACATCGAGGACGGCAAGGCCGAGAAGGGCAACAACATCATCAGCCACGCGCCTTACACCGCCGAAATGCTGATGGCCAACGAGTGGAACTTCCCCTTCACCCGCGAGGAGGCCGGCTTCCCGATGAAGAGCGATGTGCAGGACAAGTACTTCCCGCACGTCACCCGCATCGACGATGCATACGGCGACAGGAATCTGGTCTGCAAGTTCAGCGCGGAATAATTTGGTTCACGCAGAAATGCGTAGCATTCAACGAAGTTAATACGCAGAAATTGTAGAGACGTAGCACGCTACGTCTCTACTTCTTTATGGCAATATGGAATTTATTTGTTATTTTTGCCGCAACAAAACAGAAAGGATGAGAAAATGACAGCAATGGAATTGAACGCGCAGATTTGGCGCGACATGGCGGAGATTGCCGACAACGAAATGCTGATGAAGCAATTGGCCAAATATCTAAAGAAATTAGTGGCCAAAAAAGAAGACCCTACACTGATGACAAAGGAAGAATTCTTTGCTCGTGTGGATGAGGCCAAAAAAGGACCGTCATACCGTATGCTTCCCGGCGAGGACTTGACTACCTTTTTAAGACGACTTGGCCATGAGGTATGAAATTGAGTTCAAGGAAGAGGCTACACGCGACTTGATTGCGTTAGCTAAAAGTGAGCCTAAAGCCTTTGCGAAGGCTCAAACTTTGATTGAGGAGTTGAAAGACCATCCCCGCACGGGCACTGGCCATCCCGAGCCACTTTCGGGCGACCGAGTAGGCCAATGGAGTCGGCGCATCACGAAGAAGCACCGCCTAGTGTATGAAATCCACGATACGGAAGTCATCGTGTTAGTGCTAACGGCCTACGGCCACTACGAAGACAAATAAACTCACCAAAAAAGGCGGCCA
This sequence comes from Bacteroidales bacterium, assembly GCA_017439405.1. Classification (GTDB taxonomy): domain Bacteria; phylum Bacteroidota; class Bacteroidia; order Bacteroidales; family F082; genus Limimorpha. Next base: position 3,008 of record JAFSJF010000138.1, on the reverse strand, counting down.
TTTTCCTTATGGCTGCCTCGTAATTATGATTCCGATTAGGGGCGAATCCACAAAAAATGCCCGATGCTTTTCAAAAAGCACCGGGCTGGTATCGAAACAATATGCAGATACAATTCCGCTTTTGCTGGAACGATTATTCTACATTACGAACCAAACGGACAGAACTCCCGTAGTAGCGGTAGTATCCTTCCCAACGTAGTTGGCTTGCCAAGAAAATCAGAACGTTGGCACGTTCCGGAGCGGAGGATGAACTCGACCAATAGTTGCCCTTGATATGGACATCAGAGAAAGAAATGCCATAACGCATGCCAGCTGCTGGTAGGAACACACAACCTTTAGCAGCAAGCGCAGTCCATTGTGCAGTGGTACACTTCGTACCCCAATTACTACTGCCGTTGACATTACCCCAAGAGATAGCCTCGCCACCGGAGATATTCACACCGTCGGGGAAAAGAATCAATCCATTCACACCTGTGCCGTCGGTATTGATAGTGGCGTGCGTATAACGGGCATCGCTGGTGCCATTGACGGTGCTGCCGCTGGAGCGACTATTAATCAGGTAATCCCACTCGTCAGAGGTCAGCGTGCGCCAGCCAGAACCAATGGTATTGCCCCAGTCGCTCTTGAGAGCCTCCGTCCACATTCCATATCCGTCGTAACTGCCCGTATTACCAGAATTGCTGATACCGTACTGTGCAGCGCCTGTCCAGTTGGACGATGCGCCCACCCAACCGAAGAGGTCCACCGTGCCGTTGGCAGAAACTGTACCATTGCCATTGATGCTGTTATTCGCCACTGCATTGCCGACATAATCCCATTGGTTCGTGGCAAAGGCCCAACTCCAGTTCTCGCCAAGGTCTGTGGTGGTTGCCTGCAAATTCCCTTGCGAGAAATACACTTGGTCGCCACTGGAATTGATAGTGAATTTACCACCAATCGCACCTTCTGGAATAATGGGGTTCCCAAAAGAGAATATCTCACTATACGTCTGTCCCGCCGCGAAGCAGGCTTGCGTATCGGAAAGCGTTTCCGTCACATTAGCTTCGCCGCTATGATAGACAAGGGTCTGCACACCAGTGTATTCTCCAGCGGGAACGGTTAAGTAAATGGTGTTTCTACCATTTGCGCCTACGGTGAATATGGCTTTGGCAAGCTCGGTGGTGCCACTCTTGTAGGTTAATGTAGCGGCATCACCTGCCGAAACGCCATCGGGAGCGATGACGGTAAACTTCATCATCGAGGTATTCGGAGTGAAGGTGCAGCTGATGTTGGAGCCGTTGCCATAGGTGGTGGTGCCGTAGAAAAGGTTGCACTTGGCCGCACTGGCGAGGGTGCCGTCCTGGGCGAGGAAGACGCCGCTGGTGTAAGTGTATTCCCCTGTCGCGCTCACCTCCACTGCAGAGGGATTGTTAGTGTCGCGCACATAGCAGATAAGGACGCTCATTGCCGTGGGCGTACCGATGACGGTGCCTGTGAAGGTGGCGGTTGTGGTGCCTGCGCCTTCCGTCAGGGTGAGGGTGTTCAGATGGCCGTTATAGACCACATAGAGCTGGTCGCCCGTGTCCCATGTGGCGGTGATGGTGTTGCCGTCCTCGGTGTAACTCACTTTAGCGCCATCGTTTATGCCGTAGGAGGCGCTGATGGTGATGGGGGTCACGGCGAGGTCGTTTTGTGGGTTTTCCTTTTTACAAGCAGTCGCCAGCAAACCCAGTATCGCTGCGACCAAGAAGATTCTGTTTTTCATTGTATATTAAGGTTTTACTTATTTACAGTTTCACTTCTCTAAACTCTAAACACTAAACTCTCAACTAATTCCCCCAGGGGTCATTGCCGTCATTGTTCCAGCCGCCTAAAGTGCTGCCGCCGCTGCCCGGAGTCGGTTCTTCCCAAGGATTGCCGCCGCCATTGGTCCAGCCGCTGAAAATGCTGCCGCCAGCCGTCACGTCGTTAACGATGTCGTTGTCCACAATCAATCCGGCATTGTGGACGAGGCGGACAGAACGCCCCTCTCCTTGCCCACCGTAGTTCTGCGGATTCACGCTGTCTTTATTAAAATCAAAATACCAGGCATAACCGGCACCACTACCTGTGTTAGAGCTCGACCAATACATCCCGCGAGAGTTAGCATAACCTACCGAAATACCTTTCCTATAACCGGAAGCTGGAAGAAATACGCAACCCGCAGCCTCAAGCGTTGCCCAACCAGATATGGTGCAGGAAGTGCCCCAATTACTTTTTTCGTTAATGGGTCCCCATGTAATACCTTCAGGAGTACCAGCAGTGTAGTCATCCGGGAATAAAATGATACCATTCACACTGCTTGTACTATTGATGTTGAGGATTGCATTCGTATAACGTGCGTTGGCTGTGTTATTCACGGTTGAAGATATGCGACAATTTGTTCCAGGATCCGAACCCATAGTAGAACCCACCAGCCATGTCCATTCTCCAACTGTTAAAGTACACCAACCCGAGTTCTCGGTGTTGCCACCATTAGAGATGGCATTTTCACCCCATTCATTCCAAGAATAAGTTCCGTCGACATCATATGTAGTCGGATTATTTTTTGTACCCCAACCAAAAAGATCTATCCAGCCAGAGTAATCAGGCGCAATCAGTTCGTTTTTGCACTGCACCTCACCTTCAAATACATTGCCATACTGTTGATGATCAGGATCAAAACCAGACTCGTTGACACCACCTACAAAATTGTATTGATTCTCGGCAAAACGCCAAGTTTGGGTACTACCTTGATATTGCAAATTCCCTTTCGAGAACCTAACCATCTTCGTTGCCGAAACAGAGAACAAGCCAGGAGCGGTGCCTGCAAGCAAAGCTCCCGCCGTTACGGTCAAGGCTGCGCCGCTGTTGGAATAATACCTCCCCGCTTGGATGCCGCGCATGAATTTCAATGCACCCCATTTGCTGTTGCTGTCGAATTTCAGCGTCGTTTCGGTGCTCACCGAAGGAATCAGGGCCACATATTTCCCGTTGTTGGCCGTTCCAAG
>JAFSJF010000010.1 GCA_017439405.1 Bacteroidales bacterium | reverse complement strand
TTGTGCCGCCTCCGCCACCTCCATTGTTTCCTCCGCCCCCGTTGTTGGGATTGTTGGGGTCGGTGGGGTCGTCAGATTTCTTGCATCCGGCGGCAACGACCACCGCCAGCATGAGCAGCAAGGCTGCCAAGGTCTTTGTGAGTTTACGCATATCCGATTGTTTTAATGTGGTTTCGTTCCCTGTTTCGTTGGCTTGACTCCTTCGGCCAACCTGATTTGACCATCATTAAAACACAAAAGAAAAAAGCGCGGGAGTCAAAACTTTGCTTATCCCGCATACTGGGCCTTCGCATTGCCTCACCGCCAAAGATAAGCAATGCCGAAGCCCACGCAACCGAATACACCTCATAGGGGGTATACACGATCCAATGGACATCAAACATTTGCTCTATCGTGTGGCGGTGTTGAAGTTGCGAAGTTCAGTATGCCGCAGATAAAACGTCAGTTCAACGTCTTTTCCATTATGTTTGTCGTCCAATGCTTTATGGATGACGGGGCAAAAATAAGAAGATTTTGGATAGGGTGGGTGGGTTTGGGAGGTTTTTTTTGGAAAAACCAACCATTTCCAACCTGTATCTTCGGAATTATGTTTACTTTTGCCTAAAAATAGGAAAGAAGCTATGACAGCAACGGAAATGAATGCGGAGCTTTTCCGCGATTTGAGTATCATCGCCGAGGATGAGGGGCTGATGAAGAAGGCATTGAAAGCCATAAGGAGAATTGCCGCCCAAAAGCGGGCAATGGACGAGACGGAGTATTTGATGTCATCGCCAGCTATGGCTGAGATTATTCGTCAAGGGCAAGAAGACATCAAGAACGGCAAAGGTCGCGTCGTAAAACTTGAAGATTTATACTACTCCAAGTAATTCAAACTGGCCAAATCCTCCCGCTGCAACTGTCACTCGCGATTCTTTACGCTGTTAGCCAGCTTCTTACATTGGTCGAAAAGCGGCCTTTTCCCTTTATCTGGCAAATAAGTCTTCCATGGTTACTTCGCTATTGACAATACTCCGCCCTTCAACACCGGCCACTCCGAAGGTGGTAACGAAAGTGTTGACAAGCGTCTTGTTGGTTTTGGCTTTTTCCTGAAACAGACTCATACGCTCGCGAAGTTTTTTCTCATAGTCGTCTGAGATACGGAATGGTTTGACAGAGAATTTCATTTCGCACAAATTGATGACACGGTCGGCTCGGTCTATCAGGAGGTCTATTTGTGTCCCCTTTTCTATGGTTTCTTCTCTTTCTTTCTTTTTGGGAGGTACGTATCTCCACGACGAAGCTGCGGTTGCAATGCCTGATATGCCCAGTTTCTGCTTGATTTGCGCCAGATGCAACAAACACAGAATCTCGAAGGACAATCCTTGCCACGACTCAATCGTTGGCGATTGCAAATGATGGCTCCACCATTCTTCATCCTGTGCGTTGAAACCATCGATAAACCTATAGTAAAACAAGGTATAGAAGTCCACCAAGCGGTAGATGGATCCTTTTGATTTGTTGCCGAATTGGGAATAACGGAGGATGAAGTCGCATCTTTCCAAATTGCTCAGTACGGTTGAAAGCACCGACTTGTTTAAACCTGTACTCTTTTCAATGTCCTCGCGTGTCATGCCTTCATGTTTGTTGTTCAGCAATTTCACGACACAAGTGTATTTGTCCGTGTTGGTGAACAACGCACTGTATAATTCCTCGAATTCTATTCTCAGTTCGCCGTTTTTGCGGAAAAACAATCGGTCAACATTTTGCGCAAGGCTTTCTTTCACGTTCAGAAGGCTATAGTAAAAAGGAATTCCGCCGATAATCATGTAGGTCTGAAGCAACTGGTATCGGTCCCATGCTGCACCACGACTTCGCATATATTGCTCAACTTCATGCAACGTAAAAGGCCGCACATAGATGTTGTTGGTGATTCGTCCGTGAAGACCGCCTTGGTTCTCCACCAGTTTGTCCATCATCCATGATGTTGAGGAGCCGCTTGCTATAAACACAATGTCTTGCCGACGAGCAGCCCAACCATTCCAGAAAGTTTCCAAGGCATCCACAAATTCCGATTGCGGTGTGTCAATCCAGGGCATCTCATCTATGAAGATAACCTTGCGTTTGTTTTCAGGCAATCCCTCCATAAATTCCTCTAGAGCATCGAAGGCATCGTCCCAACTGGCATATTGAGGCTGGCGATTCAGATGGGCGTATTTCTTCATGGCTTTCGCAAAATTCTTCAGTTGCTTTTGCTTTGTGAGTCGATGGCCACCCACAAAGGAGAAATCGTATTCGTAATTGAAGAAATTGTCCACCAAGTAGGTCTTGCCCACACGACGACGGCCATACACGATAATAAACTCTGATCGGTCTGATTCCAAACTCTGTTTTAGCTCTGCAATCTCTCGCTCGCGCCCTATGAGTATTCTTTTTTTCATCACAGCAACAATTGATTTGCAAAAGTAGTAAGAAGAAATGGCTTATGCAAGGAAAAAGTGTGAGCAAATCGTAAAAAATCACACTTTTTTAACCTGTTTTTTTACAAATAGCTTGTGTTTTCGGTTTCGTTCAATATCGTATGCGTTGTCACTTTGATCGGATTTGCTGTCAATTTCCTAAAATAGTCCTCCAAATCCTCCCGCTGCAACTGTCACTTTCGGCACCCGTCACCGAGGCCAACACGTTGGTCTTCCCCTCCAATCGGCGCAGGCCGAGGAAGGCGAAAATCAGGGCTTCCTTGTAGTCGATGATTTCCTTTTTTGGGATGACGACCTCGTGCTTGGTGCGGGCTTGCAGGCGTTCCATCAGGAACTTGTTGCGTGCGCCGCCGCCCGTCACCAAAATCTTGCCCTTGGGCAGCAGCGAGATGGGAATGGAAATCTGTAAGGCGATGTGTTCAACAAATGTCGCAAGCATGTCGGGGACGGAAAGACCTTGCAAGAGGCTTTTCTGGTTGGCTTCAAAGAACTCGCGCCCCATGGATTTGGGTGGGTCTTGGATGAAAAACGGAAGGTTGTTCAGTTTTTTCAGCAGTGTGTGGTCCACTTCGCCGCTGCGGGCCAGCTCGCCGTCTTTGTCGTAGTCGAGGTCGTTCATGTTGGCCAAGTAGTTCAAGGCTTGGTTGGCGATGCAGAGGTCGTAGGCGATGCGACGACCGTTATCGTCATACGAGATGTTGGCGATGCCTCCGATGTTGAGGCACATCTCGTAGTCGCCGAAAAGCAGCTTGTCGCCGATGGGCACCAAGGGCGCTCCCTGACCGCCTTTGCCGACGTCTTCCGTGCGAAAATCATTGACGACGGTGAAACCACATGCTTTGGCCAACGCTTGTCCGTCACCGATTTGCAGGGTGTAACGCTCCTCTGGACGGTGAAAGATGGTGTGGCCATGTGAGGCGACGAAGTCGGGATGTGCGTTGTGTTTTTTGGCGAAGGCCAGCACTTGTTCGCCTAAGTAGCGACCATAGTCTTTGTCCAATTGTGCCAATTCTTCAGGCTGCTTGTGGAAAGCCTCGGCGAGTTGTCTTTTCCAGAGGTCGGGATAGGGGAGGGTCTCGGCGGCAAGGATTTGGAAATCATAATGTTCTCCTTCTTCCTTGAACCTAACAAGGGCGATGTCCAAGCCGTCCAACGAGCTGCCCGACATTAATCCTATTGCGGTGGTTTCTTTCATGGATGTTTGTTGTTTTTTCTTCCAGCAGAATGAGACTTTCGTTCTGAACCGTCATTGCGGGCTTGACCCGCAATCTCCCAAGCGTTGGGTTCTCGTCTTTGCGTTTGGGAGATGGCGGATGCTTCTCCGCCATGACGGTTAAAGGAGTCCGGTGTACGTTCCCAGTCTCGTGTCACAATAACGGTAACACCTTTCCAAGTTGTATGCTATTTGAGCCTTTGACAAGAATTGTCTTTCCGCTGACGGGTTGGCTTTCAAGGTATTGACACAGGTCGGTCACGTTTTCAAAGGTCTTCCAATCCGCATTGCCGTTGTAAGCGCAGAAATTCTGTCCGACCAAATAGGCTTCCTTGAAGCCCAGTTCCTTCATCAAATTGAGGATGTTGCGGTGCTCTTCTTCGGAGGCGGAGCCTAACTCGCGCATGTCGCCTAATATTAATAGGTGTCGCTCACCGCAGATGTTGGCGAAGTTGCGCAAGGCGGCCTGCATCGAAGTGGGATTGGCGTTGTAGGCATCCATGATGACTCGATTCTTTCCGGTCTCAACGACTTGCGATCGGCTGTTGGTGGGCGTGTATTGCTCCAAGGCCTCGATGATGGCACTGTCGTCCACTTCGAAATATTTCCCAACGGCAATGGCGGCGGCCACGTTCTCGAAATTGTAGCTGCCCACGAGTCGGGTATGGATGATTTGCCCGCGCCATTCGACGGTGAGGAATGGGTTACATTCCATCGGGGTTGAGACAAAGTCGGCGTCGAGGTCGTCGCCGTAGCTGAGGCGCGGCTGGCTGTCCGAGAGTTCCCAAAGCAACGGATTGCGGCGGTTGAAGAAGACCATCTTGCCCAGTTTCTTGATGTGGCGGTAAAGCTCCGTTTTCGTGTCGACGACGCCCTCGAAGCTGCCGAAGCCTTCCAAATGGGCCTTCCCAATGTTGGTGATGAGACCGTAGTCGGGGTTGGCGATTTGGCAAAGGAAGTCTATCTCGCTCGGGTGGTTGGCGCCCATCTCCACAACGGCGATTTCGGTTTCCGGCTTGATGCTCAGCAAGGTGATTGGCACGCCAATGTGGTTGTTGAGGTTGCCCATCGTGTGGATGAGGTTGTATTTCTTGGCCAAGACCGCCGAGACGAGTTCCTTGGTGGTGGTCTTGCCGTTGGTGCCAGTGATGCCGATAACGGTGGCCTTCATCTGTTGGCGATGGTATTGCGCCAAGTCTTGCAATGCCTTCAATGCGTCGTCCACGATGAGTATGTGTTCGTGCTTGGGCAGGTTTTTCCGGTCGGCGACGACGAGCGAGGCCTTGCCCGCTTCAGCCACTTGCAGGGCGAAGTCATTGGCGTCGAAGTTCTCGCCTTTCAGGGCGAAAAAGACGGCATCTTGCTCGACCTTTCGGCTGTCGGTCGAGACCTTGAAGGCTTTGGTGAAGTGTTGGTATAGGGTCTGTATCATGGTGTTGATGCTTGACTGTGGGACGTAGGACTGGGGACATGGGACTCTTGCCCCTTGGTCTTAAGTCCTAAGTCCTAAAGTCCATTGTCAATGAAAGAAGCCGCCTGATCGCGTCAAACGGCTTCGCAAAAGTATGAAAACAAAGTGTTACAAAGGTTACTTGGCAAAAGAGCTGCCCACCTTGTTCATCGCGCAACGGAAGCCGATGGTTGAGGCAGACTGGTTCTGGTTGAGGTAGCGGCGCGTCCCGGGGCTCAAGTAGTAGGGGCCGTCGGCCCAAGAGCCGCCCTTGTAAACCCTCGACTCGTCGCTGATTAAGGTGGTGCCGGCTTGGTCGTTGGTGGCAAACTCATACATGTCTCTCGTGAACGTGCTTTGGTCGTCTTGCGGGTCGCTCCAGCGGTTGCGGATGGCCGACATGTAGTCGCCGTCGTCATAGTTGGTGTTGAAGCTGGTGCGGTAGTTTTGGCGCTTGGCGGCCTCTTCCTGCGGGATGGGCACCCTGCGGATGCGGCCGAGGGAGTCTTTCTGCATCAGGAAGCCTTCTTCGTCAACGGCTTTCATGGTGAACACGTTGCCACGGAAGGGGCTGTAGTCGGCCACATCCTCGAAGGAGAGCGGACGATACACGTCTTGGCACCATTCCGAGACATTGCCAGCCATATTATACAAGCCATAGTCGTTTGGCCAGTAAGAGCCTACCGGTGCAGGCAGTGCTGCTCCGTCGTTCAAGTGTCCGGCAACGCCCATATAGTCACCAGGGCCTCTCTTGAAGTTGGCCATGAAGCTGCCGAAGTATTTCTTGTTGTCGGTACGAAGTCCGTCTCCGTTCCAAGGATACACCTTGCGCTCGCTGACGATTTCGTTGCTGGTGTTGCCCACCAGTCCAACGGCGGCGTATTCCCATTCGGCTTCCGTGGGAAGGCGATAGGAGGGAAGCATGATGCCGTCTTCCATCCGTGCGTTGCGAACGCCATCGCCGCCCTTCGATAGGTCTTTCTTGCCGTTCTTCACCTTTCCGGTGTATTGTCCGGCAAGGTAAGCGTCGGTGTTGAAGTTCTCCTCGTCTTGCTGTGTCGGATCCCAGTCAAGGATGCCGGCCTGCACGAGCATGAGTTCATTGACGCGGTCGGTACGCCATGAGCAATAGTCGTTGGCTTGGACCCATGTCACGCCGACTACAGGATAGTCGTTGTAAGATGGGTGGCGGAAATAAATCTCCACCATAGGCTCGTTGTACGACAAGCGGTCGCGCCAAACCAAGGTGTCGGGCATGGCGTTGCGCACGACTTGGGGATAATTCTGGCCGTAAACGCGGGTCAGCCAGTAGATGTATTCCTGATAGTCAACGTTGCTCACCTCGGTGCGGTCCATAAGGAATGAAGGTACCGTGACCTTGCGAGGGATGTTGTCCCACGAATAGGTGAGGTTGTCGGTGGTGGCGCCCATGACGAAAGTGCCGCCTTCGATGGCAATCAGGCCTGGGCCGATTTCCTGATCGTTGACTTGGGCCACCTCGAAACCGCCATTATTGGCGTCATTGTAAGCCCAACCTGTTGTCCTTGAGGACTTTTCCGAGCAGGAAACGGTAAACAGTCCTGCCAAAACCATAAGTGCTAATGTCTTGAAAGCTCTTCTTCTATACATTTTTGAAACGAATTTTTATCAATAACTATAATCTTTCGGTTTTATTGTCTGCCTTGTGCTGTTTTTTTCTGCAAAATGAAAAAGTGTGCAATTTTACGGTTTTTTTTTGAATTGGCGTTCTTTTTTTGGAAAAAAACTTTTTTTTTCGGGCAAATGGGGGCGCAACAATAAAAAAGACGTATTTTCGTTCTTTGAAAGACGCATGATTCCGTTTCGACCAAGTCGGGAGGAGTCGAGGTCGAAAACAAAACGTCTCGATTTTAATCAATTACTTAATTATGAATAGCTTATGAGAATGTTTCGCACAATGCAAATTTTTCTTGTATTATCGCTTTTGTTGGCGAAAGCGGCCCAAGGCCAAATGACGCAGCAAATTCCGCTCAACTTGCATTGGAACGGCATTGCCGAAGGGCATTACGGAGGCGACACCTTATATTATATTGGCTTGGAATCGGGGCAATATGACGGCCCGATGCCGACTTTTGTGCAGTCGATGCCGATTTTCGACGATGCCGTTAAAGTGGCTGTTTCGCTGCAACGGGTGACCGCGGCTCCTCTTTCCGACAGGGAATTGGAGATTGCCGAAAGGTTTTCATACGGCACTGATTTCGTGGTTGATGCAAAGCCGTTGCGTTCACGCGACGAGGCTTTTCTCTGTGTGAACGTGGTCCCGTTCAGGCAAAACGGCGGACGTTATGAGAAATTGGTGTCGGCCACGCTTGCTGTGACGCTGGCTCCTGATTTCGCCAATGTGAAAACCACCCCATCCTACGCCAACCAATCGGCGATGGCCTCGGGTGACTGGTACAAGATCGGCTTGCCTGAAACTGGAATCTATAAGCTGACTTACAAAGACTTGGGCGACTTAGGCATCAATCTTTCGGGCCTCGACCCACGCACGATTCGCGTTTATCACAACGGCGGCGGCGTGTTGCCCGAGTTGAACGCCAAAGCGCGTCACGACGATTTGGTGGAGGTGCCAATCTATGTCTTTGGCGAGGCCGACGGACGCTTTGACCAAGGCGACTACATCCTGTTTTACGGCTGCGGACCCGTACGCTGGGATTATGACACCACGAGAAAGGCCTTTGTCCATGCGCCCAATCCCTACGACGACTATGCCTACGCCTTCGTCGTCACGGGACTGGGACCCGGCAAGCGCATTAGCGAAGGCATCATGCCGACAGGCAATGCCCATGTGGTTGTTACCGAATTCCTTGATTATCAAGTACACGAGCCGCGAGAATACACATTGTTCAAAGTGGGTCGTACCTATTATGGCGACATCATGGACGGCAATGCGAGTCGCGACTATGCTTTCAGTTTCCCCAATGCCGTGACGACACGTCAACTGTCATTGCATGCGGAGATGGCCGGACGAAACGCCACTGCTGCATCGTTCGATGTGTTTGTGGACGGCAACAGGGAAGCCAATTACCCCATTGAGGCCTACGGCGACCCTGCCTACTACTACGCTAAGCCGTCGGGCGGTTGGATCTTTTGCAATCCATCGGACGACGTGGTGAAAGTCAGGTTAACGCACAAGACATCAGAGGGCTCCTCTTCGGCAGGCTATGTCGATTTCCTTTCGATTAACGTGTGGCGCAAGTTGACTTTTTCGGGCTCACAGATGCCGTTCTGCAATCCCGAAGCCGACGATATTAATAAGGTATATGAATACCACATCGCTAACGCCTCAAGTCAGGTGCAGGTTTGGGACGTCGGCAACCCTGTGGCACCTTCCATAGTGAAAGGGCAGTTAAGCGGTAATGTGTTCACGTTCAAGGCTAACGGGCGCGACAATGCTTTCATTGCCTTCAACGGCAGCTCCTGTTGCGAAGCCAAGGCGATAGGGAAAACCGACAACCAGAACCTTCATGGTGTGCGCGACGTTGACTATGTCATCCTAACCCATCCCGATTTCATGAGTCAGGCCGAGCGTCTAAAGGCCATCCATGCCCAATACAGCCCCGAACTGAGCGTGTTCATTACCACGCCCGAATTGGTCTATAACGAGTTTGCTTGCGGCGCAAAGGATATCAGTGCCATCCGCGACTTCGGAAGGATGCTGTACCTCGAAAGCTCACCAGGGCGAAAAATCAAGTATTTGCTATTGCTTGGCGACTGCACCTACGACCATAAGAACCGCACGGGCTTGGTTGACTTCGTGCCTGCCTATGAGGCCGTGCCATCGCTGAACTTGTTCGGCGGTTTTGTCACCGACGACTTCTTCGGCTGCTTCGACGAGAGCGAGGGCAACATGGGCTCGTCGTTGGCCGACATCGGCATTGGGCGTTTCCCGGTCAGCACCGTCGAGCAGGCTTCCCAAATGGTGGACAAGATTGAGCGTTATATCGTCAAGAGCGAGGTCTCTATGCAACCTTGGCGCAACGTCTGCACCTTCTTCACCGACGACGAGAGTGGGTTTGTGTCCACTGCCGAACGACTGGAACAGTACATGAACGGTACTGGCGGCGGCAACACGGTGGTTGACAAAATTTATTTGGATGCCTATCCCCAGCAAAGCTCGCCGGGCGGAGAGGTTTGCCCCGCCATGAACGAAGCCGTCAATAGTCGCATGGAGAAAGGCACAGGCATATTGACCTACATCGGGCATGGTGGCGAGGTGCAACTGTCCGCCGAGAAAATCATGCAAAAGAAGGATGTCGATTCGTGGCGCAATGGCCCAATGTACCCGCTGATGATTACGGGGACTTGCGAGTTCAGCCGCTATGACGACCACACTCGCACATCCTTGGGCGAATACGCCTTCCTCAACCCCTATGGCGGCATGATTGCCATGTTCACTACCTCAAGAGTGACTATTGGACCTGACAACGAGACCTTCGTCAAGGGGGTCTTCAACCACCTTTTCGGCATCAGCGGCGGCGAACACTATCGCTTGGGCGACGTTTATCGCATGGCGAAGATGAACGGGAGTGAAGCGGAGAAACGTTACGTGTTTTTCGGCGACCCCGCCCTGCGTCTCAACTATCCGACCCTGACCGTGGAGACCCTCTCCATCAATGGGAAGGCGCCAGAGGTTAGGTACGATTCCGTCCAAGTCAGCGATACCGCGTGGCAGCGTTTCCCTGTTTACATGGACACCATCGGCGCATTGCAGCCGACCGAAATCGCGGGTGTCGTCAGGGACCTTGACGGCAACGTGGCCACGGGCTTCAACGGCGTGGTCCACGTCACCGTTTACGACAAGGAGGCCGAACTCTCCACCTTGGGTACCGTAGGCAGCACGTATGCCTTCAAGCTACGCAACAGCGTCATTTTCAATGGGAAGACCGAAGTGCGAAATGGCAGGTTCGCCTTGGATTTCATCGTGCCGCGCGACATTGCCTACCGCTTTGGCACGGGGATGATCAGCTATTATGCCACCGACTACACCATCGAGGCCAACGGCAAGTGCGAGGATTTCATCATCGGAGGCTTCTATGACGGTGCCACCGAGGACAACGACCCGCCCGACATCCGTCTCTTTATCGACGACACCCTCTTCGTCAGCGGCGGCATTACGGGCGAAAGCCCAACCTTGCTGGCTTTCGTGGAGGACGAGAGCGGCATCAACACCACAGGGGCGGGTATCGGGCACGACATCATGGCCACCCTGACAGGCGTAAGCCGCGGCTCCTACAACCTTAACGACTATTTCACCGCCGAAATCGACAACCCAGGCAAGGGACGGATTGCCTTCAAGATGCATGACCTCCCCGACGGCGACTATACCCTGTCGCTGAAGGTGTGGGATGTCTATAACAACTCCAACACGGCTTCTATCGACTTCACCGTGGTCAACAGCGGACGCATGAACCTCGACAATGTGTGCAATTTCCCCAACCCCGTCACCGAAGAGACCTGCTTTGTATTCGACCACAACCAAGTGGGCAACAACCTAAGGGTGCAGATAGACATCTTCGACATCATGGGACGATGGGTGACACGGCTGACCGAGACCATTGAAGGCACATCGGCACGCATCAGCCCGATACGCTGGAACGGACGCGGAGCCCATGGCGAAAGCCTCAAGAACGGTGTCTATGTCTTTCGTATCTTGACCACCAACGACCAAGGCGAGACCGCATCGGGTGTTTCCAAATTGATTTTAAACAAATGAAAACGTGAGCATTATGAGAAATGGAATGATGAAAAACGCGGCTGTTTTGTTGTTTGGGCTTCTGCTGAATGCCGGAATGGGCTTTGCGCAACAGACCTATCAGAGCGTCTTGGGCGAGCACACATGGGTTAGGATGGCGGTGGCTCAGGAAGGCATTTACAAGCTCGACTATGCCACGCTCTCCGCCATGAATATCGACATGGAGCATCTCAATCCCGATGAGATCCGCATATTCGGCAATCCATCTGGCGCCTTGCCGGAGAAGAACGCGGAGGAGCGCCCCGATGACCTCACCGAGCTTGCGATCTATGTCAGCGGAGCCAATGACGGCAGCTTCGACGAGGGCGACTACGTGTTGTTCTACGGCCAAGAGCCTACCCGCTGGAACTTGCTTCAGGGCAGTGGCAAGGTATATGAGCGTGAGCGCAACTATTACACCGATTCCACGTACTATTTCCTTTGTGTCGATAGCGGCCTGCCTGGTTTGCGCTTAGGCACTCAAGCCTCGATGCCCGTCGATGATGTGACGGCGGTCATCACGGAGTTCCCGGATTTCGCGTGGCACGAGGAGGAACTCTTCTCGCCGTATAACATAGGCCGCAATTGGTTTGGCGAGTCGCTGACCAACGCCGACTCGTTGCTGCAGCTCGACTTCATTCTTCCAAACTTGGTGAAAGACAAGCCAGTGTATGTCAAGACAGAAGTGATGGGGCATTCCAAGCGCGATGCGATGCGCTACATCCTTTGGGCAAACGACAACTTGTTGGTGAGCAACGGATCCATCGGCAAGGCAGGCGATTACGACTATGGCAAGGTTGCGGTTTCCGACAAAATGATTCTCAGCGAAAGTGACACGATTCGGATGACGCTGCAGCTCCGCCCCGCCGAAAACGGGCCAATCTTGTACTTGGACTATGTCGAGATGTTCTATTGGCGCCAGCTCAGGCGCGAAGGCGCGTTTTTCCCGTTCAGGATGGCTCCGTCGCAGTTTGGAAGCGGCAACTCGGCCGTCTGGGTGCAAAATGTCGGCCACGGGTTCCAGCTTTGGGATGTCAGCGAACCCTTGCGCCCCGTGGTGCAGGAAGGTATCCTTAGCGCCGACAATTTCGTGTTCGCCACCGATGCGCATACCGAGAAACGCTATGCGCTGTTTGGTTCGTCGGCGACAAGGCCGATAGGCTCATGGAAAGCCATTGCCAACCAAAACCTCCACGCTTGCACGGGTGCCGACATGCTCATCATCACCAGCCCATTGTTTTGGGAGCAGGCCAACGAACTGGCACTCTATCACCAACAAGTCGATGGGCTGACGAGCCATGTCGTGGACGTGAACCAGATCTACAACGAGTTTTCGACTGGCATTCCCGACCCGACAGCTGTCCGCGACTTCATCCGCATGGTGTTCTCGCGCAGCGGTGGCATGCTTCAGTATGTCACCCTTTTCGGCAGGCCCTCGTTCGATTTTTGCAGCAGGATAGGCAGCCACACCAACTTCGTGCCGTGCTACGAGCCGCGTACGGATGCCGCAACTCTTATGAGCACAGGCACCGACGACTACTTTGGGCTGATGGGGGCCAGCGAAGGCCTTTCCTGTGCGGGACGCGTTGACATCGGTGTAGGACGCCTGCCCGTCAGCACCACCGCCGAAGCCGATGCCGTCATGCAGAAAATCAAGGCCTACAACGACCTCGCGGCCGTCCACGGCGATTGGAAGCTCTCACACCTGCTGCTCACCGACGACAAGGTGCGGTCGTACATCACCACCAACGAGGACAATTGCGACATCCTTGACACTGTATGCCCCAGCTTGAATCCGATCAAGGTGTATTGTGGCGCCTATCCCCACGTCAGCACCTCTTCGGGCATCAGAATCCCGCAAGCCACCGCCGACCTGATGGAAACGTTCAACAAAGGCGTTTTGCTGATGACCTATGCGGGACACGGTGGCGTGAAGGGACTGACGGGCGACAATGTGTTCACCGTGTCCGACATCTTGGCTTTGGACAATGGCTACAAGATGCCTTTCGTATTCACGGCAACCTGCGAGTTCTCAAAATATGACAATCCTCTGCTCTTGTCGGCGGGCGAGCAGATGTTTCTCCTTCAAGGCAACGGCCCCATCGCCATGATGACGACCACCCGCCCAACGGTTGCCACATACAACCAAAGGTTCAGTAAGGCGCTGATGAACGAATTGTGTCGAAAGGACGAGCAAGGCCGTGGGCAGCGGTTTGGCGACATCGTGAGGAAAACCAAAAACTCAAGTGAGTCGGGCAACGGCAATCCTACGGACGTGATCAGCAACATCAACTACGTTTTTTTCGGCGACCCTGCCTTGCGCCTTGCCCTTCCCCAAGAGGACATTGTCACTTTGAGGGTCAACGGACAAGACCCAGCCAGCGGTGAAATCGACATCCACGCCATGAGCATGGTCAACCTCGAAGGAGAGATCCGGACCTTTGAAGGCGTCGCCGACCCGCTTTTCAACGGCGAGCTTTGGGTGACGATGTTCGATAGAAAGACCAGTGTGGCCGTGCCTCATTCCGAGGGCGTGACCAATGTCGCCTATCACAAGGAAAGGCTCTACCAAGGGCGCGTCAGCGTCAGAGAGGGCAAGTTCACCGTAGCCTTCCAGGTGCCCAACAACATCAGGCTCGACAACGGCAATCCGCGCTTCGCTTACTATGCTTACGACTCCATACGCAACATCGACGCGATGGGCGTTTTCAACGACCTCGTCCTTGGTGGCACCGACCCTGCTTCGCAACCCGACAACGAAGGCCCCCAAATCAGCTTCTATTGGAACACGCCTGCTTTCCGGAACGGCGACGTCACCGACCGCGAGGGTGTGCTCTACGCCGACCTCTACGACGCGCAAGGCATTTACCATTACGACTTCAGGCTCGGCCGCGACATTGTGTTGGGCAGTAGCTCCCCGGCTTACGACAACCTTGTCCTTAACGATTGCTTCGAACCGGCCTTGGACGACTTCCGCCGCGGACGCATAGCCATCCCCGTCAGCGGCCTGACGGAAGGTACTTATGAGTTCGACCTGAAGGTGTGGGACACGCAGAACAATTCTTCCACGGCACATCTTTGGCTCGTGGTCGGAGGCGATGTGTTCCTCGCAGGAGTGAGCAACTATCCCAACCCCTTTAGCGAGGAGACTCGCATCACCATGACCCATGTGGGCAAGGAGGGAAGCTTCAATGTCGTTGCGGAGATGTTCGACTTGATGGGGCGTAATGTGGCTCGCCTGACGAAGCAGGTGGCCTCGACTGGCGACGGCGAGCTTGAGCCTTTGGTTTGGGACGGCCGAGACCAATGGGGCAATTTGCTGGCTACGGGCATTTACCTCTACCGCCTCACGCTGACCGACGAAACCGGGTTTTCGCGCACGGTCAGCCAACGCCTGATGATCAGCCGATGAAAGCCGGAAAATTAATTTTTTCGAGAAATACAATAAGCCAGATGAATCCTCGTTATCTTTGCAATATCATCAAAAACGTAAAATATGAAAGTCAAGAGTCTGTTTCTTACCGCTTTGGTTTTCGCAGCGGTTTCTTCCTATGGGCAGTATTTGGGTCAGTCTTATACGCCCAATGTCATCACCACAGCCGTCCCGTTTGTCTCCATCGCTCCTGATGCGCGTGGGGGGTCGATGGGCGACTGCGGCGTGGCTTCCGAGCCTGATGTCTATTCCATGCATTACAACCCGGCGAAGTATGTCTATCTTCCTGACAAACTGAGCATTGGCCTTGGATATAGCCCTTGGCTGAGGAATCTGGCCGACGACATGAACCTCGCCTATCTGGCTGGTGCCTATAAAATCAACGAGCGCTCTTCGGTGGCGGCTACGTTGCGCTATTTCAGCTGTGGCGACATCGAGTTCCGGGACGACCACAATAATCTGATAGGCCTTTACAGTCCCAACGAATGGGCCATCGATGCCACTTATTCCCGTATGCTCGGCGACTATCTCTCGGGGGCCGTTGCAGCGCGTTTCATCTATTCCAACCTGACCCAAGGGCAGGTGAACGATGCCAAGCCGGGTATCTCCGTGGCTGCCGACATCGGAGTGTTCTATAAGCGTCAGGTGGAATGGTTCAGCAGCATGGATGCCGACTTCTCGTGGGGCGTCTCCATCACCAACATCGGCAGCAAGATCAACTACAACGGCATGTCAACCAAGAGGGATTTCATCCCCACCACCTTGCGCCTCGGCCCAAGCCTGAAGCTCGAGCTTGACGAATACAACTCCTTGGCCTTCAATGTCGATTTCTCGAAGCTTTTGGTTCCGACTCCTCCTGTGAGAGATGTTCAATCGGGCGATATCAAGTATGGTTACGACAATGATGTCTCCACTGTTATGGGCATGATACAATCCTTCTACGATGCACCTGGCTACTCGTGGAATGAGAACATCATGGATTACGATCACATCGGTGCGTTCTACGAGGAGCTTTGCGAAATCAACATCGGTGCAGGCGTGGAGTATTGGTACAACAACATCTTTGCCGTGCGTGCGGGTTATTTCAACGAAACCGCATTGAAAGGCAACCGAAAGTATGTCACTTTGGGTGCCGCGCTGAAATACAATGTGTTCGGCCTCGATGTTTCCTACTTGATTCCAGTCAACACGGTGGCTGGCAGCAACCCGTTGGAGAACACGTTGCGTTTCAACCTGACTTACAGCATGGGTGCGAAGAAAGGTTGATTTCTCTTGACAAAAAAAAGGCGGCTTTCAGCCGCCTTTTTTTTTGCTAAAAGATTAGTGCCAGCAACACATACAGCCAGTGGGCCGCGATGCCAGCGCAAAGGCCTCCGATAGTGTGTGCCCCGATGGCCTTGCCGATGAGCTTGCGGTAGCCGAGGCTGTCGAGCATGGCGGCGTGGGTGCTCAGGAAACCGCTCCAGCACATTCCGATGGCCGTGAACACGGCGATGGCGTTGTTGTCGATGATGCCTTCGGTGATGAAACGCGGCACCAGACCGATGGCGGCACCCACAGCTCCGAGGGCCGTCATAGGGAACGAGATCAAGGCGCCGTCCTTGAAGCCGAAGAGCCAGTCGAAGATGAAGTTGACCTTGTTGGCCGCCCAGCTGATGACGGGTACGCCCTCATAGGCCACGCCGAGATATTCGCCGTTTTCGCCAGACGCGCCGAAGGTGAGCATCATCACGATGGTGGAGATGCACAGCACGCCCGGGATGATGGCGAAGCCGATGCTCACGCCGTCCTTGCCGCCGTCCAACAGCGAGTTGAGGAAACGCATGAACACGCCACCCTCGCTCTTGAAGGTGATTTGCTGCTCGTCGCCACCAAACTCCTCGTCGACGGGACTGTCAAGTTCGGGGAAGGTCTTCAAGGTGGAGCGTTGCATCAGCCTTGTGCTGACGATGCTGCCAATGACCGCGCCAGCCACACCTACCAAGGCACCCTTGCCGAAGCCGAGACCCGTCATAAAGGCCACCACGACCAAGCCCATGCCGAAAGCCGTCCCGAAGTTGGTGAGCGAAACGAGCTGGTATTTCTTGAAGTAACGGTTGAAGTTCTTGTCGTGCGCGAGGGTGATGATGGCAGGGTTGTCGCTCAAGAAGGTCATCACAGCGCCTAAGGCGGCCACGCCAGGCAGGTTGTAGAGCGGCTTCATCAGCGGACGGAGCAGGTTTTCGAGCAGGCGCACCACGCCAAACTCGGTGAGCAGCTTGCTGATGGCGCCCATCAGGACGCAGATGGCCATGATGTAGAACACGGTCTCAAGCAGCAGGTGGTAGGCCGTCTGCATGAAGGTGTTCAGCATCTTGGGCAGGGTCATTTTATAGGCCAACAGCCCGAAGAAGGCGAAGAAGATGATGAGGAAGATGACGGCTTCGACGCTTCGTTTGGTGGTGAACTTCAGCGGGCGTTTCAGCTTTTCCTCGATGCTCTTGAAGATGCGCTCCACCCTGTGGTGATAGTCGAGGGTGCTGCGTTTTTCGGTGTCGTATTTTGTCTTTGCCATAGTGAGTTGGTTTTAATCTATTTGACGTAGGACGTGAGACGTAGGACAATCGGGGACTTATGTCATAGCCAATTAGTCTTAAGTCTTAAGTCCTTGGTCCTCAGTCTTCAGTCCATTAGTCTCGTGTCTTTTTAATGAAAGCGTTGAGCAGGTCGACCTTCCAGGTGAGGCCGAGGTTGGCTTGCAACTTGCTGATGCCGTCGCTGTTGGTGTGTGAGCCGCAAAGATGAAGGCGTAAACTTCTGTCGCTGAGGGGATAGAACTCGAATCCGAGACTCTCGAAGTTCACTTTCTTGCCTGGAACCACATATTGGTCGAAGGCTTCGGTGTTGGGCAGTTGGGCTTGGTTGTAGTCGTAGCCGGCCTTGGCGAAGACAATCCATTTCTTTCCGATGTCGACGCCGATGCCGAAGATGGCGGTGATGTCTTGTCCGAAGAAGTGCTCTTGTTGGAAAGAAGCGCGGTTGATGACGTCGAGATACATCTCCACGCCCCTGAATTGCAGCTTGTTGCCCAAGGCGATGTAGTTGATGTACTTGCCAGGTTGGTATTCGATCATGTTGACGGAATAGGTCGTCTTGAAGTGCTCGAAGTTGCCGTACCACATCAGGTTGAAGGCATACATGCTCTGCATGGCCTGGTTGATGAAGGGCGAGTTGCTCACTTGGAAGAGCAGGTGGTTCTTGCCCGCGTTGTCCTTGAAGTTGAGCGAGGCTCCCATCTCGTAGCAACACACGGTGTTCCAGAACTCGGTGCCATAGTAGATGTCGATGGGGTTGGTGTCGTATTCCCAGCCGCCTATGGCCACCACTTGCTTGCCGGCCGATAGGAACAGGTTGTCAGTGAAGTTCCAGTTGAGATAGGCCCAGTCGGTGCCTTGGAAGAAGGTGTTGGCGAAGCCGATGTTGGGTGCGTTGATGCGCTGGCGCAGATGGTAGCTGAACTTGCTGCCGATGGTGCCGTCCAAGGCCACGACCAAGTATTTGCCCGCGAAGCCGTGGTCCCACGAGGGTGCAACGGTGTCGTGCTCGGGGTGATAGTCGACGGTGAAGTCGGCGCGGGTGTTGAGCTGGAGGTTGTCCAAGGTGATGAAGGGCTTCTTGTCTTGAGCAAAGGTCTGCAAGAAAACGAAAAGCCCTAAGAATGTGATGAGTAACGCTTTTTTCATACGGTCGTTGAATTTGGCCGCAAAAGTACGGAATAAAAGCGTTGGAATTGGAGTTTGAGGCAACAAAAAAACGAAACGCCCCCGCCATGTCATTCCTGTAGGAATCTATGGCGGGGGCGTTTCGCTGCTTTCAACCTAAAGCCTTAACCGATTTCAATGGTCTGCACGGCTTGCTTCTTCTCTTCCATGGTCACCTTCGGGATGACGATGTCCAAGATGCCGTGTTCGACCTTTGCGCTGATTTGCTCCTTGTGGATGTCGTCAGGCAGCATCACGGTCTGGCGGAAGTGCTCCACCGAGAACTCGTGGCGCAGGTAGCGCACGTCGTTGTTCTTTTCCTCGTGCTTGCTTTCCTTGGTCATTTCGACCACGAGGTTACCTTCTTGGTCGATGCTCAGCTTCACGTCGTCCTTGGTCAGGCCAGGGATGCAGAGCTCGAGTTTGTAGTTGTCCTTCGTCTCCATGATGTTCATACGAGGCGTTGAATACGTGTTGTCGTTCCAGTTCATCAGTTCGTTGAACAGCGTCGGCATAAAGTCTTGGTTTCTTCTAGTTACTAACATGGTTTTGATCTCCTATTTTTTAGTTGTTTGACTTGTTTTTCTTGTTGTGCAGGGACTCACGTCGCCTGCTTAATGTCCTGTCGTCCCTACGGGACTTCGCTCGGACGACCCAAATTAGTCAAATTCTTTGCCAAGGCCAGAAATAGGTCAAAAATCGTGTTTTTGCTGACAAAATTTCCGAAAAACAAGCCGAAACACAGGGTTTGTGTGACAAAATTTCCGAAAAAACCACAAAAAAACGAGGCCGTAATCTTTTCGGCCTCGTTTTTTGTGTATAAAACGTTTGTAGCTTCAGTTTACCATAGCGGCACATCTGTCGATGATGCTATTGGCGAGGCGGAATCCATCGTCACTCACACCTTTCGATTGGTTTCCGTCGTAGGTCATCGACAAGTGCAGTGTGTCGTAACCGCTATTGACAAGCGCGAGCAACTTGCGATCACGTTTTCCTACTGCGTCGCGGTAGTCCTTTATATCGGCTCTTGTGCGACGGTCTTTCCTCACATGGAAAACTGCATCCAAAGCCATCAGCACACCGAGCCACAAGTAGTTGCCGGCAGCACGGACATATTTTTCGTCTTGATAAACATTGATTTCCGGGTCAAGCTCTCCGTTTTCGTACAAGGTTTTCTTGGCATTCTCGACATAGCGTCTTGCTTCTTCAATGGGATTCTCTCTTTTCATATTATCTTGAATTTCATGGTGCAAAAATACTACAATTTCCATACCGAGCAACATAAATGCGGCTTTTTCACTACTTTTGCCGCCCGAAATGCGAAGCATTCGACATAGTCAAAAACGAGCTTGTAATCATGGAAGAGAAACTTTTCAATAAGAATTACCTTTGCCTTTGTGCAGCCAACTTCTTGTTTTTCTTTTCGTTCTATCTGCTGCTGCCGGTGCTGCCGTTCTTCATCATGGAGAAATTCGAGGCGGGCAATGCGATGATCGGCACGGTGATTTCGTGCTACACGCTTGCCACTTTGGTCGTGCGTCCTTTTTCGGGCTACATGATGGACACTTTCAAGCGCAAACCGTTGTATTTGTTGGCTTTGTCCATTTTTACGGCGGTGTTTGTGGGCTATCTTTTTGCTGCAACCATCACCTTATTAATAATCATACGCATCGTGCACGGATTTGCCTTCGGACTTACTTCGGTGGGCGGCAACACCTTGGTCATCGACGTGGTGCCGTCTGAGCATAGGGGAGAGGGCATCGGCTATTTCGGTGTGGCCAACAACATCGCCATGGCCGTCGGCCCGATGACGGGATTGTTTGTTTATGAGCATTTTAGCTTCAACGCCATTTTTATGGGCTGCATGGTGTGTAGTTTGCTGGCTGTCGTGTTTGCCTCCCAAATCAAACACCGGGTGCGTCCACCGGTGAAGCGTCCCCCGATTTCGCTCGACCGCTTCATCCTGTTGAAAGGGCTTTTGGCGGGCGTCTCGTTCACGCTTTTGGCTTTCGCCTACGGGCAGATTTCCAACTATATCGCCCTCTATGCCAAGGAGATGGGCCTGACCATCAGCAGCGGCTTGTTCTTCACCGTCTATGCCGTCGGCCTCATCGCATCGCGCCTGTTCGCGGGCAAGATGATTGACCGTGGCAAGGTGACGCAAATCATCTCCTTGGGCTTGGGTATCGTCGTGTTGGCGTTGTTTGGCTTGGGCATGTGCCACCATTTCAACGCTTTGGGAACGGATTACACGGCAGTCGCCTTTTTGGTGGTGGCCTTGGTTTGTGGCTTGGGCTTCGGGGCGGCTTTTCCGGCCTTCAACGCCTTGTTCATCAACCTTGGCACCAACGCGCAGCGTGGCACGGCGACATCCACTTATCTGACTACCTGGGATTTAGGTCTCGGCATCGGCATCTTCTCCGGCGGTATGCTTTCGGAGCATTTCTCGTTCTCGGCGGCCTATCTTGTGGCCGATGTGGTGGTGCTGGTGTCACTTATCTTTTTTGTCGTTGTGGTTACGCCGCATTATCAGAGGAATAAGGTGCGTTAACCGTTGTATGGACATAGACCATTAAACGTGTCTGAATAAAGAAACAAGGAAATTATAATTCACAAAATGTAAGCACTTTGATAATAATGTGTATTTTTGCAGACGAATACACTCAAACAAGCTATGTCACAGAAGACGATTTGGAAGATACAATACATCAATTTGTGCATCAACGAGTTTTCCCGAAAACATCGGCTTACACCTCAAATGGCATACAATTATCTTTGTGCCTATAATGGACTTGCATTCCTTGATGAGTGTTATGAGGCCGAGCATACGGATTCTTTGATGAATACGCTTGACACACTGAAGATGATTTGCGCACGCAACGGAGGGACTTTATGATACTGTATCATGGCTCAAATATGGTTTTTGAAACGATTGACCTTTCCAAATGTCTGCCGTATAAGGATTTCGGAAAAGGATTCTATTTGACTTCGATAAGAAAAGACGCATTGGGCCGAGCGAAAGACAAATGTAGGAAAGAAGGTGGTGGCGTGCCAACAGTACTGTCTTTTCAATGGGATGAAAACGTTACAGGATTGAATATCAAGAGATTTGAAAAGATGGACGAGGAATGGACCAATTTCATCGTAAGCAATCGTAGTCGCCAAAGGAAACTGAAGCATAGTTATGATATAGTTATTGGACCTGTCGCAGATGATGGTGTTGTTCTTTCTATTCAACTTTTTGAGGCTCAAGTGATTAATATGCAGGCTTTGATTGAACGGCTGAACTATGTGCGTCCGACCATTCAGTATTGTTTCCTGAAACAAAAAGCCGTTGATACCCTGAAAAGAATATGAAAAAGAGGGAATTTGACTATATCGTCCAGTTTGTCACCGATAGTTTGGTCAGCTTTCTGATGGAAGACTATCAACTGCCCATGTTGGAGGCTTTCGACAAGGTGTATCAATCCGAGACCTTACGGAAATTGCAAGACAAATCAACGGGCTTGTACCTTCGCAGTGCAGCCTACACATACGAATATTTGAAGAAAGAGTTACAATTGAATTGAAAAAAAGTAATAAGGAATAATCTAACATATTATAAACCACAGCGTTTGATATGTTTTCAATTCTTTGTAACTTTCTGTAATACAAAAAGAAAACCCGCTCTATACCAAAAGCGGGTAACAATTCAGTAACAAAACGGCGTTTTATCGCTGTTTTTGGCGGGTTTCCATCGGCAAAGGTAGG
>JAFSJF010000137.1 GCA_017439405.1 Bacteroidales bacterium | reverse complement strand
AGAGGAAAATTACTTCATTGTTTTCTTTGACCGTCCCAACGGGGCGGCTTGCTACCGCATTGTCGCCTGCCACCTAATTTGGCACCTTTTTGACCTATCTCGCTCTTTGGGGCAAGGATTTATAGAGGAAAGATAGCCAAATTATTGGAATTTCGGTTGCTCCTTGTGAAAAATGCTGGGGTTGTCGTCAAAAAAAGCTAGTAATCGAATCGAGAAAATGAACTGAAATCCCCTAAAAATAGGGACTGCCATTTTTTAAGTTTGTAAAACGGGATTTGTTAAACATTGAAAACCAATAGTTTGTGTTTTATTGCTCGGGAATTGTTTGTAAACGCCTAAATCAAAATTGTAAACCGCTGGATAGGTCATCGGCTTGGGGTACTTTTGCCTCAAAATCACCAAACAATTCAACACAATGAAACACATCATTCCAACCCTAACCCTCGCGCTGCTGCTTTCCGCGGTGGGCATGGCCCAGACCTTCACCCTGAGCGGCACGGTCTGCGACGAACAAGGAACCTTGCCTTACGCCACTGTCATGGTGTGGCAGGGCAACGACACGGTGCGCGCCACCTATGGCATCACCGACAAAAAGGGCGACTTCGCCCTGCGCGGCCTCAACAAAGGCCAATACAACGGCTTGGTGAAATTCACCGGCTTTGCGCATCTGCCTTTCTCGGTGAACCTCAACCAAGACATGCGCTTGGACACGCTGCGCCTCGCGCCCGACGTGAAAATGCTCGACGAGGTGCAAGTGACTGCCTCCAAGGTCTTTGAGGACAAGTTGGACAAGCTGAAGATGAACATCAGCGAACTGAAACTGCCCCCTGCGGCCAACTACATCGACGCGTTGCAGGAAATTCCAGGCTCGTTCTACAGCGTGAGCGAGAACAAACTGACCGTCCTGAACAAGCCCGTTTTAGTGTGCCTCAATGGCCGGCCGCTGCGCGTTTCGTTCAGTCAAATCACCGACATGCTGCAAGGCGAGAAGGCCGAGGACATCGCCGAGGT
Source organism: Bacteroidales bacterium (assembly GCA_017439405.1). Classification (GTDB taxonomy): domain Bacteria; phylum Bacteroidota; class Bacteroidia; order Bacteroidales; family F082; genus Limimorpha. The sequence continues at coordinate 6,568 of JAFSJF010000137.1, read as the reverse complement.
GGAAATCATGTACGAAACGACGGCACGCTTCAGGGGCGAGTGGGACGGCCCCGTGGTGAACATCATCACGAAGAAGAACTTGGCCACGGGCTTCTACGGCAGCGTATCGGGCGCCCTCCAACTGCGCAAACGCCTCGGCGCGAGGTCGTCGGTCAACCTCAATTTCAGGACGTTGAAGACCAACACCTATCTGTATCTGTCGCAAGACTACAATCCGAGGCGGTATTCCTACCGCAGTTGGCAATACAGCGAGGATGGCGACACGCTGATGCGGCGCGAGGCCAACCACGACAACATCATGAACAGATATTATTTGGACGCGGGCACAGGCATCCAGTTTGACGACAACAACTCCTTGGACATCAACTTTTCTGGAAGCCTCGATTATGACCACGACAACATCGATGAGCATATCCTCGACCGGGGAACGGCCATCCATTCCACCGATACGGCGCGGAACGACTCGCGTTCCTATTGGGGCGACATCTACTACAAGCACAACTTCAACGACCCTAAGCATTATTTCACTGTGGATGCCAACCTTAGCCGCAATTTCAACGAGTCGGGCAACTATCGTCAATACACCTATTTACCTGATTCCGTGACCTATAACTGCGATGCCTCACCCTACTCGGCATGGCTCTTCTTGACCCGCGCCGACTATTACCACGAATGGGACAAATACCAGATTATGTCGGGTCTCTCCTACAGCCGTTCCGACCTGCAAAACGATTTCGGTTACGACAATCTCATCGACGGCATTTGGCGGCCCGATACCTTGGTAACCAACGACTTCAACTATTCGGAAAACACTTTGATGGCTTATTTCATCTTCGGGCATCAAGTGAGCGAAAAGTTCAGTTATTCCGTCAGCCTTACCGACTCGTATGTGCGGACCTTGGGCGTTTCAAGGACCACGGGAACCACAACACCCTACAATTACAACGTCATCCGCCCCAATTTCACCTTGCGTTACAAGCCCCACGAGGATCATTTCTTCACGCTCAGCTTCAATCGGGGCTACGGGAAGCCCAACTTCACCTATCTGAATCCTTTCCGCAAGTACGAAAGCCCTGTCTATTATGTGGAGGGCAACCCTAACCTGAAACATTCAATCGACTACAGCCTGACCCTCAAGTACCGCTACCGCTATTGGCTGAATTTCGGTGTTTCGTATCTCACCATTACCGACAACGTGCTAAAGGTGCCGCAATTGGATGCCGACGGCGCCATTATCGGCTATACCTACGGCAATTTTGGCAAGAGCGACGAATTGCTGTTCGCCTTGGACATGTCGAAACGGCTGTTCGACAATAGGCTCAACCTGAATTTCCATAGCGAGGCGAAATATAGGCTCTACAACAGCGGCGACGCCCTCGACTACCGCAATTCACTGTGGCATTACTTTGTGAACCTCAGTTTCTCTTACACACTCATCAAGAAATACGATGTGACCTTTGGCGGCTACGCGCTCTATTTTTCCTCTCATCTCGACGATTATGGAGTCAGCCAAGGAATGCCTAAAATGGGCCTGAACCTCTCGGCAAGGTTCCTCGACGGCAACCTGCAAACCACCCTCAGCGTGAACGACGTGTTCAACAACGATGTGGGCAACCGCGAGAGCCTGTTGGGAGGCGTCGTCTCAAAGAGCGACAACATCATAGACGCACGCTACATCCGCCTCTCGGTGCGCTACAGCTTCAACCGCAAGAACCTGAAGCGGTTCGAGAACCATCAGGGGTATAATTCGGATGGGAATAGGTTGTAGGGATGAGGAGTAAAGAGCAGGCAAGCAATGCGGAAATGTTGGTTTCTTAAACTATTCTGATGAAATAACCCAACGGCCATGCTTTCTTCCGCCTTCTCGTTTTAGAACACCTTTCTTTTTTAATTGGGCGATATCCCTTTCGACAGTTCTAACATTAACATCTTCCTTTTCCGACATCTTTTCCGACATCTTTTCCGACATCTTTTCCGACATCTTTTCCGACATTTCCTTGGCGGATATGGATGGGTCTTGCGCTATTAAATCCAAAATAAGCAGCTGGCGTTCAGTAAGTTCTTTCTGTCCGTTTTTGTCCTCTTTCTGCCCCTTTATGTCCTCTTTCTGGCCATCCGTGCCCTTTTGAGCTTTCTTGAAAGTCAAGCATACGGTTCCTTTACCTAAATGGAAACGCGGATCAGGAAGATGCTGCTCCCTGCACAAGTCGGTCATACGCCTTACACCAGAGCCCCATTTCTCTGAATAGGTGGTTTGGTAAAGCACTTGTGCAATCTTCAAATTGGTTGGATATGAATCGTGAGGCTCCATAATGCTTTCTTCAGTCAATCCCATAGGGAATCGTCCGGGATTCATTATCTCAATCCTGTCATCGTAGATGGCAAGGCTGACAGATGCTCTTGGGTCATCATATTGGCGATGGCAAAGCGCATTAATCAAGGCTTCGCGCAAAGCTTCAGCTGGGATTTCCAAATGTTCCTCGCGGCGCAGGCCTACAATCTTGCCGCTCAGACTCAGGTGACGAAAGCAAAACGCCATTCCTGCATCAAGAAGGTCAAAGAAATTTCCCGTTTGCTGCTTGTTGTCAATGAAAACATTCTTGTCCATTCCATCGAAATAAGCCATGCGCAAGAGCATTTGGGGATAGTCATCCGTGTTTTTGGCGAATAGCATCACAGCTGCGTTGGTAGGGCAACCATCTTTCAAAAGGTTGAACTTTCGCAGAAGCGATTCAACCGTTTCGCCTTCGGCAGAAGCGTTGATTCTACCTCCAGCAATGCCAAGACGAACAGCGTTACGGATGCGCTCTTCGTCCAAATCGTCTATTGCAACACCTTCAGCCATTTGGGCATCCCAGGCGAATTTGCCAGGTTTGCTTTCGCGCAAACGCTCTTCAAACATTTCTCGCGGCATTATCTTGGTGGTGCTTTCCACGCGAATATAGGGACGGCCATGATAAGTGTAAGGTACCATCCCTCTAACCCAACCATCAAAATGCATGACGATGAGCTGATTACCCTTCCCGTCCGGGACATCGATGTATTCAACAGAGACATCGACGGCGGGTTCCATTCCGACCAAAGCTTGCGCCAATTCGCGGCGTGTGCTTTCGGTAACATCTTGCCCGACGATTTTAAGTGAAGTGGGCGCAATGCCAAAAATGAGCCAACCACCTTCGGTGTTCAAAAAAGCGCAAGCGGAATGCATACCATCTTTCAGCTCGCCTGTTGTTTTCTTTAGTTCAAGGTGCTTGGTTTCGTCGTCCGAAATAATCCGTTTAATGTCCTCAATAGTCATGGGATGGTGTTTTAGCACTGCAAAAGTACAGTTTTTGGGGCAATGCAGCAAATTTCATAAAAGCTTTAGATAGAAAGAGGATACGGGCAAACGTGGAAGAAAAGATTGTCGTGGGAATTTGTTTGCAAGGGTAAGCAAACAGCATGGCAAGGATGGATTTTTGATTGAGTGTGATGGATTTTGACTATTTTTGCGGGCATGAAATGGTTGCGATGCATATTAGGGTTGGGGTTTCTGCTTGTTGTGATGGTGGGATGTGGAAGTTCTCCTGACTCCCCCGCCCTGACGGGCACCCCCAATCTCCCGGCCTACGGCCACCCCCTTAAAAGTGGGAAGGCAGCGCACGAGGCTTTGGAGGAGATTGACTCGCTGATGTGGCAGCATCCGGATAGTGCTTTGGCGGTGATGATGGAGTTTGCGGGGAGCACGGAGGCGGATAGTTTGGATGAGTTTAATGGACACTATTGCCAGGTGCTGATTTCGGAGCTGCTGTATAAGAACGATTATGGGCAAAGCAACCGCGAAGATGTACTTCAAGCCGTGGCGTATTTCGACAGCCTCGTGTGTGGGGATCCCCCTTTGCAAAGGGGGGCGGGGGGATTAAAACACACACCTCCCGACCTTAACGACGACCTCGCTTTCCTCACCGCCCGATCGCATTACATCAACGGTGTGGGCTATTATGAGCATGACAGTCTCGTTGAAGCCTGCGGGGAATACCTGTGCGTCTTGCGGATGATGGAGAGCCACTTTGCGGAAAAGGATCTGGTGGACAAGAAGGCGCGGTTCATGGCGTTGACTTATAATCGTTTGTTGGATATTTTCAGGTACCAACTTATGCCCGAACCTGCCATTTTTTGCGCTAAACAATCTTTGGCTTACAGCAAAATAGCGCCTACTTCGAAATACGGCGAGGCTATATTATATAGCAAAATAGGACTCCAATATGATGTATTGGAAGAGCCTGACAGCGCGGGGTATTATCACGATAAGGCATTGGGAGTATTGCCTGATAGGAACTCGCTTGCTTACAGAGACATGGTTTCTTCTTGGGCGTATTTTCAGCACAATCCTTTGGGCCATACCCAAATAGCCTTGGATAGCCTGAAAAGCTTGGTTGCAAAAGCCACCGATGAAAGCGAAAGGATTACGCGGTACATGTCCATTGGAATGGTGTATGTTGATATTGGGCAATATGATTCGGCAAAACGCTATATGGAACCCGTGTTTGAAAAAGACCCTAATAGAGCAATCGTTGTTGCCAAATGCCTGAATGACATTGCCTTGAGTGAGGGCGACACGCTGAAAGCCAATGAATATGCCCTTGCCCTTGCGGATGTAGGGGCTTCGGCTGCCGACAACCAGCTTTTGGTCTCGAAACTGAACGACCTGTTCCAAAGCTATTTGCAGGAGAAACAGGAGGCTGCTTCGCTTCGTGAACGGAGGGAGGCCGTGAGGATGACGCTTATTGTGCTGGTGCCGCTATTAGTGGCCATTGGTTTGGCGGTGGCCTTCGTGATACGGCGCAGGGGCAAACAACAAATGGCGGCGCAACAGGCGGAAGCGCAAAAAGCGTTGGAGGAACAAGACAGGCATCATATAGAGGCTATCAAAAAGCAACAGGACGAGGCCTTACAACAGGCCCGCACAATGTTGCCTCAACGAGTGAACGACCTTTACCGCTCCAAGGTGTCGAACCGCATGGAGCGCATCATGGCCGAGTTTGAGGCTGCCTATCCTGGTGCGCTGGGTCAATTAGCCGAAGCCCATCCTGACCTGACCGAAACGGAACGACAAATCGCCGTGCTCAAATTCCTTCAATTCCGTGCGAAGGAAGAGGCCGACCTGTTGGGCTTTGCCGAAAACACCATCATGAAATACCGCTCCAACCTCAATAAAAAAGCTGGTTCCGACCCGATTTCCGCCTTAATTTAAGGATTATGGCTTTTTATTCCAAAGGCCTCACGATTTCAATTCTCAGTCCTAATGCGCTGATAATACTGTATAAGGTGGAAATGGTCGGGTCTATAAGCCCGTTTTCGATTCTTGAAATGTAACTCTTGTTGGCACCGATGCGTTTCCCGAGCTCCGTTTGAGAGATTTTTTCCTCTCTTCGGGCTTCGCGAATTACCTGACCCATGTAGAAGGCATAAGCTTCCTTGCGGAAAGCCTCTCTTTCCTCAGTACCTACTGCACCGTACTTCGCATCCAGTACCTCGTCATAGCTTTGAATCATGTTTTCAAATGACTTGAAATGGTTGCCGAATGTGATGATTTTTCTTTCCATGCGGCAAAAATACGCAAAAGTTTCAATATATTGCAACTTTATTCGTTATTTCATCACTTTTTGGGCTTGTATTACACATATTTTTCATCCCATACTCCAAAAAAAAACCTGTATTCGTTTCCCGTAAACCTTTGGTTTTCAGAACCGCTTTCCAACAAAAATCTGTATTTGGCCATAGACTTGCTTTTTCAACGGTTTTTTGCATTAGTTTTGCGTCCAAGTATCAATTAAAACGTCACAAAAATGAGAAACAAAAAGTTTTACGCCCTGCTTGCAGCCCTGTTATTGACGGGCGGGTTGAAAATGCAAGCGCAAGAGTATTTGCCTATCGCCCAGAAAGGAAATGAGTGGCACACTTTCGAGACCGGCGTTTGGCAGATTAACAACTATGTCAATTGGTGTTCGGGGGACACGCTCATTGAAGATGTTCGATATATGAAAATCATGGGCACTGTGAATGATAGTTACCCTATCTTTTACACATTACTTAGAGAAGAGGACGGAAAGGTATGGAAACGGTATTCAATTGCTCATCCAGAGACATTACTATATGACTTCACTGCCAGTGTTGGCGATACCTTGAGAATTGGGGATTTCGCTGAGGAAATAGTTCTTGATTCCATTAGTGTGGTACAGATTGGCGATGTTGACAGGAGAAAGTTTTGGTTTGGATTGGAATATGACGGTTTGGGAAACCCTCGAGCCAAGGAAACATGGGTTGAAGGCATAGGCAGCGATTATGGATTGCTTTGGACAGGATACTTCAATGTTATTGACGGTTGGCACTGCCTACTATGCTTCCATCAAAATGGGGAACTCGTTTGGGAAAATCCTGAATACGGTACTTGTACTTATGATGCCATTGAGGAAAACAAGGATTCTGAAATAACCGTTTATCCCAATCCTGGCAACAACACACTCAACATCCGCACTGCCTTGCAAAACGCCCGCATCGAAATCTATGACATCACGGGAAAACTGGT
>JAFSJF010000136.1 GCA_017439405.1 Bacteroidales bacterium | reverse complement strand
TTGTTTCAGATTTGCTAAGATTTGTTTCCCAAAAAAATCAAATATTATTCTTTTCAACTTCCTTAAAGAAACAAATCGGAACAAATCCAATGCAAATCTTTCGTCGTCCGCTCTTCGCTTTGCGCGATTGCGAGCGCAAGCGAGCAATCAATTTGTTTAAGATTTGCTCAGATTTGCTTCCAAAAAATCAAATATTATTCTTTTCAATGTCCTTGAAGTACTTCACGGTGCCGTATTTGAGTTCGTCGCATGCCGCGTCGTCGCAGACGATGATGCCTTTGGGATGCATCTGCAGCACGCTGACCGTCCACATCTGGCTGACACCGCCTTCAATAGCATGAGCCAAAGCGCGGGCCTTGCCGTGGCCGTTGGCCAAGATCATCACCTCGCGGCTGTCCATGACAGTACCTACACCCACGGTAAGAGCGGTCTTCGGCACCTTATTGATGTCGTTGTCGAAGAAGCGCGAGTTGGCGATGATGGTGTCGGTGGTGAGGGTCTTCACGCGGGTGCGCGAAGTCAGGCTGCTGCCAGGTTCGTTGAAGGCGATGTGGCCGTCAGGGCCGATGCCGCCCATGAAGAGGTCTATGCCGCCATAGCTCTTGATTTTGGCTTCGTAGCGGGCGCACTCCGCCTCAAGGTCTTCGGCGTTGCCGTTCAGGATATTGACGTTCTCCTTCTTGATGTCGATGTGGCTGAAGAAGTTGTTCCACATGAAGCTATGGTAGCTCTCGGGATGGTCTTCGGGAATGCGGACGTATTCGTCCATGTTGAAGGTGACCACGTTCTGGAACGAGATTTTGCCTTCCTTGTGGAGGCGGACGAGTTCACGGTAGGTGCCGATGGGCGTCGAGCCGGTGGGCAATCCGAGGATGAAAGGTTTTTCAGGTGTAGGCTTGAAGGCGTTGATGCGTTCAACGATATGGTTGGCAGCCCAGCGCGACATGGCGTCGTAGTTTTGTTCGATGATTACTCTCATATTCAGTTATCAGTTTTAAGTTGTTAGTTTTCAGTTATTTGTTGTTCTTTTAGCAGGGATTTACGTCGCCTGCTTATTGTTCTGTTGCCTCTTCGGGGCTGCCGTAGGTCGCGACCTACGGTTACGGTAGTATCGCCTTTCAGGCGTGGTTTTCCTTGTATTTCTGGATTAATGCCACAAACTCTTCCGTTTCCTTGCGGATTTGCTTGACGAAGGAGGTGTCGTCGATGCTGCCAACGACGGCTAATTTCTCGGCTTCGTTGCGGAAGGTGGCGTTGCGGAACTCGTTCTCGTAGTCTTTCTTGCGGCTGTCATACACTTGGTCGCAGATGTAGTGCTGGATGCGGATGGCCTTGTCGAGGTTCTCGTGCCACATCTCCTCGGTCAGCACGTCGGTCTCGTCCTTGTAGAGGAACATGAGCGCGAAGTAGGCATGGCGCAGCTTCTCTTTCTGGTAATTTTCCCAAAGCTCGTCGTAGCGGTGGTGGATTTCGTCCCAGGTGTTGAGCACGCCCTCGCGGATGTCGGCACGAAGCTGATCGACATATTCCTCTGGCATGGTCTGTCCGCCAAGGTTGATCCACTTGCGCAAACGCTTGCCGCGCATGTGGTTGACGATGGTCTCCATGTCCACCCCTGGATGGTTTTCAAGGTATTTCAGGCAGGTCTTGACGGCATAGTAAGTAATCATGTCGCCATAGGCGTGATAAGCTTGCAAAGGCTTGAGGATGCGCACCTTGCGTTTGCCTTTCTCCATGTGCTCGCCAAAGACTTCCAGTCTCTTGACCGTATCGGGTTCGTTGTCCAAGAGGTTCTTGCCACACTCACGGAGGTCGTAGTACTCATATTTTTCGGGGTCTTCGCCTTTCGAGCGGAGATAAGCCTTGGCCACCCACACCTCAAGCAGTTTCCTCGCCTCGATGGTCTCTTCCATCGTGTCGGGCGCAAGGGTCTCAAACTCAATGTTCTGGATCTTGCGCTTGCGTTTGTCGCGTTTCTGGTATTTCGAGGTGTTTCGCGCAATGGCGTACATGTTGTACATCCACCAGTAGGCCGGCATGACCTCAAGCTCGTTCTTGGCCGTGTTGTTGTTCACGAGGCAGAACGGCAGCATAATGTTCAGCTCGCTCGGATAGTCGGCCTTGCTGAGCAGGGTGAACGAGGCGAAACGCGACGAGTGCTTCACGCTCGAGCAAAGTCCAGGCCAGAAGCCGCGCGAGGCCACGATTTCGCCGTCGGTGGCGCGACTATTGTGGTTGGAGCCGATAGTGGCGCCGGCGGCCATGTTGCTTTGTCCCATCACGCAGGCAGAGATGAGGAACGAGTTGTTGTGGTGCTGCTCATGCGAAGGGAAGATGAGGTTATTCAAGACCTCGCAGCACGAGATGGTGGAGTTGTCGCCCAGCACGGAGTGAATCAGTCTGGCGCCGTATTTCAGGTTGCAGTTGTCGCCCAACACGAAGCGCGTGGCCACCACCGAATAGAAGATGCGGCAGCCGTAGCCCGTCACGCCGTTGACCAAGATGACACCTTCTCCGATTTGCGAAGGCTCGTCCTCCGACGAATTGATGGTGACATTCTTCAATTTGCTTGCACCTTTTATATAACAATGCGGCCCCACTTTTGCGTCTTTCAGAATCCAACAGTTCTTGATGACGCACGACTCGCCGACGGTGCCGTAGTAGCCACGGTGAAAGTCGATGCTGGCTTGCGTAATTTCGGCGAGGCGTTCTTGCAGCTTGGTGTCATCGGTGTATTTCGCCCATAGGTAGGCATCGGCGGTAGTCATGCCATCGAAGGGCATGATTTTGCGGCTTCCGATTTCGTTCATCACCTCGAGCCACACGCGCACGTCCTCCGGCTCGCCCTCCTTGATGGTACCGTTGCCGAACTTCGAGTGGTCGGTGGTCGACAGTTCCTGGATGTTGAAGAGGATGCTGCGGTCGCCGATGATGTAGTTGGCCATGTAGTGTACGTCGTGAATGGCGCAGTCGTCGCCGATGTCGCACGAGATGATGCTGCTACTGGTGATGCCAATAGGAACACGCAAGTCGTGGTATTGCAGCACTTTGCGCGTGACGCGACCGATGCGCACCATACCGAAGAAATGGTTGTTGCGGATCATGGCCGTGTCAAACTCATCGGTTACCCAAATGTCATCCCAATTCGTGGCCGAGTTGCTGTTTTTCACCAAGCGTTCAATCTCGTCGGAACGCAGATGGCGCCAACCACCAGCAGGTTTCTTCACCTGCAAGTTGCGGTAGTAGTATTCGTCGTGACCGTCATGCAAATACTTCTCGTCAATGAAGTTTTTGTATATCCGGTCATAGTCTATGATTGTTACTTTATCCATTTATTATTAGTGTTCGTTGATGCTTGGTTGTATGTCCGTAATCCAATAGTAGCGACTGGGGTCGGGTTATGCCCGTCGCCCCAGTCTTGGGTTACGGAAACGGTTTTACGACCCTGCCGTAGCGAACGCCGCTCTTCTTAGTGAAAACGAAACTCTTTACGCGCATTTTTTATTTTGATTTGGGTTATCGTCCCTTATACATGTCGTCGTAATACTTCTGGTAGTCGCCCGAAGTTACGTTGTCCATCCATTCCTGGTTGTCCAAGTACCAGCGGACGGTCTTCTCAATGCCTTCCTCGAACTGGAGGCTTGGCTCCCAGCCGAGTTCTTTTTGGAGCTTGCTCGAGTCGATGGCATAGCGCAAGTCGTGGCCGGCGCGGTCGGTGACGTAGGTAATCAAATCCATATCCTCGCCTTCCTTGCGGCCAAGCAAGCGGTCCACCGTGTTAATCAGGACCTTGATGATGTCGATGTTCTTCCACTCGTTGAAGCCGCCGATGTTGTAGGTGTCGCCTATCTTCCCCTCATGGAAAATCAAGTCGATGGCGCGGGCGTGGTCTTCCACATAGAGCCAGTCGCGCACGTTTTCGCCCTTGCCATAGACGGGCAACGGCTTGCGGTGACGGATGTTGTTGATGAACAGCGGTATCAGCTTCTCTGGGAACTGGTATGGGCCGTAGTTGTTCGAGCAGTTGGTCACGATGGTCGGCAGGCCGTAGGTGTCGTGGAAGGCACGCACGAAGTGGTCGCTACTGGCTTTTGCGGCCGAATACGGGCTGTGGGGCTGGTATTTCAGTTCTTCGGTGAAGAACTTGCTGCCGTAAGCCAAATGGTGCTTGCCACTTGACGCTTTGGTGGTGAACGGCGGCTCGATGCCTTCGGGGTTCGTCATTTCGAGGGCGCCATAGACCTCGTCGGTCGAGATGTGGTAGAAACGGAATGCTGAATTATGAATGCTGAATGCTGAATGACCGGTTACGGTAGGCATTTATGCATTCTGCATTATGCATTCTGCATTCCTCATTT
>JAFSJF010000135.1 GCA_017439405.1 Bacteroidales bacterium | reverse complement strand
TCGCCTTGCAGCACGTGGATTTCAACTGAAGGCTGGTTGTCGGCAGCGGTCGAGAAGACCTCCGACTTACGGGTCGGGATGGTGGTGTTGCTCTCGATCAACTTGGTCATCACGCCACCGAGGGTCTCGATACCGAGGCTCAACGGGGTCACGTCAAGCAGCAGCACGTCCTTCACTTCGCCGGTCAAGACGCCGCCTTGGATGGAGGCACCGATGGCCACCACTTCGTCGGGGTTGACGCCCTTCGAAGGCTCCTTCTTGAAGAAGTCGCGGACGATGTTCTGGATGGCAGGGATACGGGTCGAACCACCGACCAAAATCACGTCGTCGATGTCGTTGACGGTCAAGCCAGCATCTTGCAAGGCGCGACGGCAAGGCTCGATGGTGTCGTGGATCAGCTTGTCGGCTAATTGTTCGAACTTGGCGCGGCTCAAGGTGCGGACCAAGTGCTGCGGGATGCCGTTGACAGGCATGATGTAAGGCAGGTTGATCTCCGTCTCGCTCGAAGAGCTTAACTCGATCTTTGCCTTTTCGGCAGCTTCCTTCAGGCGTTGCAGTGCCATCGGGTCCTTACGCAGGTCGATGCCGTTGTCCTTCTGGAACTCTTCGGCCAACCAGTTGATGATGACTTCGTCGAAGTCGTCGCCGCCGAGGTGGGTGTTACCGTTGGTCGACTTCACCTCAAACACGCCGTCGCCCAATTCCAGGATGGAAATATCGAAGGTGCCGCCGCCGAGGTCGTAGACGGCCACTTTCACGTCGTTCTTCTTCTTGTCCAAGCCGTAGGCCAAAGCGGCAGCCGTAGGCTCGTTGATGATACGGCGCACTTTCAGGCCAGCGATTTCGCCAGCTTCCTTGGTGGCCTGACGCTGGGCGTCGTTGAAGTATGCAGGCACCGTGATGACGGCTTCCGTGACGGTCTGGCCGAGGAAGTCCTCAGCGGTCTTCTTCATCTTTTGCAGCACCATGGCGCTGATTTCCTGCGGGGTGTATTGCTTGCCGTCGATGTCGATACGAGGCGTGTTGTTGGGGCCTTGCAAGACCTTGTAAGGCACACGTTTCATTTCAGCGCCGACCTTGTCGTAGGTTTCGCCCATGAAACGTTTGATAGAATAGACGGTACGCAGCGGGTTGGTGATGGCCTGACGTTTGGCAGGCTCGCCGACCTTACGCTCGCCGTTGTCGGTGAATGCGACGACAGACGGGGTGGTGCGGTGGCCTTCGCTGTTGGCGATGACTTGAGGCTCGTTGCCTTCCATCACGGCCACGCATGAGTTGGTTGTACCTAAATCGATACCGATGATCTTTGACATAATTTTGTTCTCCTATTTTTATTTGTTCATATTTTGTTGACGGCCTCCATTGGTCAATCTTTGTGCCAAAATGAAAAACTGACAAAATGGCAATTTTGAGTTTTTTTTGTGCTGATTTGTTCGCCGAATGCAATAATTTTGGCATGATACCGTTTTCACAAATGGTTTTTCCGTAATATCGTCTTTATTAATCCCAAAACCAACCGCAATGAAGAAATTTCTTGCCCTATTCATATTCACCATGCTTTCCTTCGCCTCCTTCGCCCAGGAGAAAGGTACCTTTTTCAAGAAAATCAGAGACATTTTTGTGATTCACGACACCATATACATCTATGCGGATTCCCTTGCGATAGACTCTATTGCCAATGATACCATCGCGGATTTCGACGAACTTGACGTGTTGGAGGATGAGGAAGAAGAGCATGAAGGGGTTTTTGGTGGCATCCCCATGCCGATAGACACTATCGACACGGATGACAAATTCCGCAAGGTGGTGCTTTTTGACGACAACACTTGGCTTTACTACAATCTCGAGAAACCTGTGATACCGGATTCCATGGATATGACACATTGGAATCCTGATGTCATACATATCACAGATGTGAGCTTGAAGGATCTGCCCGAAGAGATGGAGATTCGGTTGGTGGACTCGGTTCACGGCTATTGCATCCCGCATCCAGGACCGGTGCACTCCTCGTTCAAGTACCGCAGGAGACGGCCTCATAAAGGGGTTGACATCAGCCTTACCACGGGCGACGCCATCTATTCCGCCTTCGACGGTATCGTGCGAGCGGTCATGCCTACGCGCATGTCGGGTGGTTATGGCAATGTGGTCGTCATCCGTCATGTCAATGGTTTGGAGACTTATTACGGCCACCTGTCGAAATACATCGTGGAAAGCGGCGACATCGTAAAGGCCGGCGAACTTATCGGTTATGGCGGCTCGACGGGACGCTCCACGGGGCCTCACCTCCATTTCGAGACCCGTTACATGGGCCAAGCCTTTGACCCTGAGCGCGTTTTCGACTTCCAAAGCGGAGCGCTTCGTGATGAAATGATTGTGCTGAAGAAGCATTATTTCAACTGCAACTCGCATTATGGCCAGTCCGATTCCCAATCGTATGCCGCTTCGAGGAAACCACCCAAGAACTCCGACGCGGGCTCAGTTCAATACCACACGGTAAAGAAAGGCGACACGCTGAGCAAAATCGCCAAAAGGTATGGCACAACAGTGAAGAAGATTTGCCAGCTGAACGGCATCAAGCAGACCAAGACCCTGCAAATCGGCCAACGACTGAGAGTGAAATAAAAACAAAACCCCGAAAGTCAAACGGCTCTCGGGGTTTTTCTTTTCGCCTTTTCGAATCACTTCATCCAAGCCTCGACATCTTCCAACTGTAAGGCAGGAATATCAAGCTTGTTCTTCTTGCGCAAGCCGTTGAGCTTCTCGCGCAAGGCGGAAGGCTTTTCGGCCTTCAGCTGCTCGATGGTGTTGTAGCCGTTGGTGAGCAACAGAGTCGCCCAAGTTTCGGCCATGCCCAAGGCCATGAAGTCTTCCTTCGTGGCGTTCTTCACCACCTTTTCGGGACGCATCATCGGGAACAAAAGCACCTCTTGGATGGTGGTCTGGCCCGTGAGCAGCATCACGAAACGGTCGATGCCGATGCCCATGCCGGAGGTCGGGGGCATACCGTATTCGAGAGCGCGGAGGAAGTCCTGGTCGATGAACATGGCTTCGTCGTCGCCACGCTCGCTGAGCTTCATCTGCTCCTCGAAGCGGGCGCGTTGGTCGATGGGGTCGTTCAGCTCTGTGTAGGCATTGGCCAACTCCTTGCCGTTCACCATCAGCTCGAAACGCTCGGTCAGCTCGGGGTTGTTGCGGTGACGCTTGCAGAGGGGCGACATCTCGACGGGATAATCCGTGATGAAGGTCGGTTGGATGTAGGTGCCTTCGCACTTCTCGCCGAAGATTTCGTCGATCAGCTTGCCCTTGCCCATGGAGGCATCCACCTCGATGCCGAGTTGCTTGCACACCTCACGCAGCTGGGCCTCGTCCATGCCCGTGATGTCAATGCCGGTCTTCTCCTTGATGGAGTCAATCATCGTGATGCGCTTGAAGGGACGCTTGAAGCTGATTTCGTTGTCGCCCACTTTCACGGTTTCCTTGCCCAAGACATCCATCACGCAGCGATGGATCATCTCTTCGGTGTAGTCCATCATCCAGAGGTAATCTTTGTAGGCCACATAGATCTCAAGACCCGTGAACTCGGGGTTGTGGGTGCGGTCCATGCCCTCGTTGCGGAAGTTGCGTGAGAACTCATATACGCCCTCGAAGCCGCCCACGATGAGGCGCTTCAGGTAAAGCTCGTCGGCAATGCGGAGGTACATCGGGATGTCCAAAGCGTTGTGGTGTGTGATGAACGGACGCGCCGTAGCACCCCCCGGGATGGCTTGCAGGACAGGCGTTTCCACCTCAAGGTAGCCGCTCTC
>JAFSJF010000134.1 GCA_017439405.1 Bacteroidales bacterium | reverse complement strand
TTCTTAATTCTTAATTCTTAATTTCCCTAACTCATGGAATCACTCATACCTATTTTATTATTGGCCCTCGGCTTTGTCGCCTTGATTTTGGGTGCCAACTGGCTAGTGAATGGAGCCACCAGCGTGGGCGTCCGCGCCAAACTGTCGCCGCTCATCATCGGCCTCACCATTGTGGCCTTCGGCACTTCGTTGCCCGAATTGATAGTCAACATCTTTTCGTGCATCAAAGGCAGTCCCGGCCTCGCCATCGGCAACATCATCGGGAGCAACACGATGAACATCCTGCTCATCCTTGGCGTGAGTTCCATGATTTGGCCCATCGACGTGAGCCGCGTCTCCATCCGCCGCGACATCCCCGCCGGTTTCATCGCCACGGCCGCCATCGCATTGATGGCCAACGACTTCTTCATGAGCAAGGATGCCACCATCGACGTGAATTGGATGGAAGGCCTCGCTTTGCTGCTGATGGGCTTCGCCTACCTGTTGCTCACCATGCTGAAGAACAACCCCGAAGAAGAGACCGAAGACGTTCAGGAAGCCATGCCTTGGGGCAAGACGATACTTTCCTTAATTGTCGGTATTGCAGGGCTTTACATCGGCGGCGAGCTCGTCTCCAACAACGCCCAAATCCTTGCCCGCAACTGGGGCATGAGCGAAAGCACCATAGGCCTCACCGTGGTCGCTACCGCTACTTCCCTACCCGAACTCATCACCTCCATCGTGGCCGCCTTGAAGAAAAACTCTGGCATAGCGATTGGCAACGTGTTGGGTTCCAATATCTTGAACATTTTCATTGTATTGGGCATCAGTGCACTCATCACGCCTTTGCCCTTCGACCCGCTGATGAACAAGCAACTGATTATCTTGGCCGTGGCCAATTTCCTGATGCTGTTGTTCGTCTTCACTGGCAAGGGCCGCAAGCTCTCCCGCTTCGAAGGGGCTTTGCTCACCTTGGGCTATGTCGGGTTCATGTGGTTTTCGTTGGCGATGCAGTAATATCTCACGCAGAATCCGCTGAATCTTGAGAAACAATTCTACCAAAATCCATAGTCGGGCTTACAGCACCCGCCAGCCCTCAACCCTTCGCGTCACGCTTGAGAAGTTCACACCGATTTTGTACAATTTCCGTGGGTCGTTGGCAAAGGGATCGGCATATTGCTTCCTTTCAATCTGTTCCAAGGCCTCTTCAACAGACTTATCCAGCTTGAACTCGAAGAGATAGACGTAGTCGGCGGTTTGCACGACCATGTCCATGCGCCCGTCAGAGGTGTGGCGTTCGGTCTCGGTGTAGAAGCCCACCATTTTGAAGATGAGGCTCACCGCATTGTGGAAATACAGTTCGGCATCGCCAGCAATTTGGTAGTCTTGCCCGGCAAACAACGCTTCCAGACGTTTCATGAACTTTTCGGGCTGACCCGCCTCCACTTCCATGACAAAATCCCTCAAGAAACTATCTCTGCCCTGACTCGCCGGCGTGTAATACTTGAATAGGAAACGGGTGAATCCACGTTCCACTTCGTCGTTGGGGAAACCCAAACGATAGGTCATAAAGCGGGAGTCGTAAGATTTGATGGTCAAATAGCCGCTTTGGTAAATCAACGGAATCGGATTGGTGTCGATAGCGTCGAGGCTGCCTAAGAGGTCGGCGGTCACGTTCTCATGGGCAAGTTGCTCCAAGTCGTAATTGTTCCGTTTCATGGTCTCCACGAGGAACGTCGGGGTGCCGGTTTCGAACCAATAATCCTTAAAACGCTGCTCGCTAAGGGCATTAATCAAACTAAAAGGATTGTAGATGCCTACCGATTCCTCGCTGAAATGATAACCGTCATACTGCTTTTTCAGCCGTTCATAACATTCCTCTTTGCTCAGATGGTTGGCTTCGGCCATCTCGGCCACATCGGCATCCAATTGGCCATGGATTTCCTTTTCGGTGATACCGCAAATCTCCGTGTAACGATGGTCCAACGAAATGTCTTTCAGGTTGTTGAGATCACTGAACACGCTGACTTTCGAGAACTTGGTCACGCCCGTGAAAAACGCCATACGGATATAGCCATCCATCGTTTTGACCACTCCATAAAATGATTTCAGGATTTTCCGATAGCTATCTTGCAATGCCGAGTCTCCGATGGCCTGCAACAAAGGTTTGTCGTATTCGTCCACCAAAATCACCACTTTCTGTCCCGATTGTTCGTAGGCATGACGAATGACATCCATAAATCGTTCGGACAGCGACCGGCCTTCTTGCCTCGGGCCGAATGTTTTCTCAAAATAGTCCAGCTGATAATCAAGGATGCTTTGCAATGCCTCGACATCAATGTAATTGGCCGCGTTCAAGTCGAAGTGTAACACGGGACGCACCGTCCAATCCTTTTCCAACTTGCTGATTGCCAAGCCTTCGAGCAGTTCCTTCCGACCTTCGAAATAAGCCTCCAAAGTGGTGACGAGCAGGCTCTTGCCGAACCTGCGCGGGCGGCTGAGGAAATAGTAGCCGCCGTCTTTGGCGAGCTTGTAAACAAGTGCTGTCTTGTCCACATAGAGATATTTCTCTTCAATAATCTTGGAGAAGGTCTGTATGCCGATGGGATATTTGCGAAAGGTTTCCATAGCGCATGATTTTATGGCGCAAAGTTACGAAAATTC
Organism: Bacteroidales bacterium; assembly: GCA_017439405.1. GTDB lineage: Bacteria > Bacteroidota > Bacteroidia > Bacteroidales > F082 > Limimorpha. The sequence goes on along the minus strand of JAFSJF010000134.1, from coordinate 10,827 downwards.
CCAAACAAATGTCTTCATCACCTCTTTTTGCATCACGTTGCCTTCCCATAGTTCTGCGGATTAACTACGTTGAAATCCCTGATTCGGCGGAGCCAATCTTCGATTTCTGCGTGCAAAAAAAGACCCGCCTATTCAGACGAGTCTTGTTTCATTTAATTCAGCGCATTCTGCGTGAGAAAACCCCTATCAGTCAGCCAATTGGAAGGCGGTCTTCACGGCCTCGTAGTTGCTGTAGTCCACATCGCTGCGGTTGGAATAGACAGAAGCCTCAATGGCCACAATCTTGAACCTATGGGTGTCGGGACGGTCAACTTTCCAGAAATCGCTTTCCGTCCAGAAAATGCGCACGCCACCGTCGTTGAGCGTGGCAACTTCAATTGAAGCCTCGTAAAGGTTGGGGTTGCCATTCTCATCATCGTCAGGGCTGTAGTAGTAGGTAAGCGGAACTTGCGACCAAGTGCCTTCGACATCCATGTAAACGAGCACTGCGCCATAATTGTAAACATTGTTATTGATGGCAGGATAATCAATAGTCACAATGTAACGGCCTCTTTCATGCCCTTGGCCATCGGTGAAAAGACAATCCCATTCCCAGTTATTGGGATAGACGGTTAATGTCGAAGAAGCAACATTGGCGTTGCCATCATTTCCGGCAGGGCCTTGCGGACCCATTGGCCCGCGACACGAGGCCATCACAAAAACGGCCAAAACCGTCATGCAGATAATACTTAACTTTTTCATTTTTAGAGATTTTTAATTATTAAACTTAGATTTGATTTTCATTTGACGCTGCAAATTTACTACAAATATCTTGCCGAAATGTTCCAATTCGGGAAAACAATCTCAAAAAAACGTACTTTTGCCGCATGAAAGACAGGAATTACATCGTTCATCTCGCTGGCGTCATCGCCATGATTTTCTGGGGAATATCGTTCGTCTGGTCAACGCAAGTTTACCAAAACCTCAATCCAACCGCGACCATCTTTTTGCGCCTCGTGGTGGCCACCATCTTCTTCACAGCCATCCTTTTCGCGTTTCGCCTCAACGAAAAAATCAAGAAGGAGCATCTGGGACTTTTCGCCTTGGCGGCCATGTTCGAGCCGTTCCTCTACTTCATCTTCGAGGGCTACGGCCTGAAGAACACCTCCCCCATCATCGGATCGGCCATCGTGGCACTGATTCCCTTGGTGACGCCCATCGCGGCGCGAATATTCCTGAAAGAGCATCTTTCCCCGATGAACATCGTTGGCCTCATCGTGAGCTTCGTCGGCGTGATTGTCATGCTTGTCAACAAAAACCTCGAGTTCACCGCTTCGCCCAAAGGCGTTTTGCTCCTCACTGGATGCGTCTTTGTGGCCGTGGGCTATTCCATTGCCCTGATTCGCCTGACAAAGCTTTATAAACCACTGACCATCACCTGGGTGCAAAACATCATCGGAATGCTTTATTTCATTCCCTTGGTCGTCATCATGGAGCGGTTCGAGCCGTCGAATTTCGCCAATGTAGGAGGCTACATCGTGCCGTTAGTCTGCCTCGGCGTGTTTTGCAGCGCGATTTCCTATTCCCTCTGGGCCTTCGCCTACAGCAAACTCGGCGCCTCGAAAGCCAACGTCTACACCAACCTGATTCCCGTCTTCACGGCCATCTTCAGCTATTTCATCATCCATGAGAGCCTGACGGTGAACAAGATCATCGGCATCGCGCTGGTGGTCGGGGGATTGGTATTGTCACAAATGAGAGGAAAAAATGAAAACGAACTACGAATTTGACGAATTAAACGAATTTTTGCTGAATTTTGCAGCCAAGGCTGCGGATTCATACGAATTGATTCGTACAAATTGGCAACGAAGTCGCACAATTCCATTTGTGTAAATTCGACAAATTCGCGTAATTCGTAGTTAACTATATAACAAATGATTACCAGCAAAACCAACGAAAAGATAAAGAACCTTGTGCGCTTGCAAAAGGCCTCCGAACGCCGCGAGCAGAACCGCATCCTCATCGAAGGACAGCGCGAGATAGAACGAGCCCAAGCCTGCGGCTTCGAAATTGAGCAACTCTATGTGTGCGAGGCACTTCTGCGCGAACCAATCAGGGTGAAGGCGACCTTTACCGAGACCGTCAGCGAAGAGGTCTTCGACAAAATCGCCTACCGCGAAGGCAGCGACGGACTATTGGCTGTGGCCATACCCAAATACAAGAGCCTCAGCGAGTTCAAGCCACGGAAAGACGCGCTGATTATCGTGGTGGAAACGGTCGAGAAGCCCGGCAACCTCGGTGCCGTGATGCGCACTGCCGACGCGGCGGGCGTGGATGCCGTCATCGTGGCCGACCCAGCCACCGACCTCTTCAACCCCAACGCAATACGGGCAAGCATTGGCTGCATCTTCAGCGTACCAGTTTACGCCTGCTCTACAGAAGAATGTATCAACTGGTTGAAAAAGAACGGGATAACCATCTATTGCACCTACCTCAAAGCCTCCATCGACTACCTCGATGCTGATTTCACCAAGGCCTCAGCCCTCGTCATGGGCACCGAAGCCACGGGCATCTCCGCCGCTTGGGTCGAGGCCGCCGACCAAAACATCATCATCCCCATGCGGGGCATCGCCGACTCGCTCAACGTTTCGGTGACCACCGCCATTGTCACCTTTGAGGCTGTGCGACAAAGGAGGAAACCATGAAAAAGGATTATTTTCTGCTGCATCTCTCCGTCTTCATCGCCGGTTTCACGGGCGTTTTGGGCCGGTTGATTACCTTGGATTCGGCCATTTTAGTTTGGTGGCGGATGGCTGCAGCTGCGCTGATCATGTGGGTTTATTTGCGGGTATCAAAACGGTGTGGTGCGGACGCGCGCGGAGCGGACGCATTCGATGCGTCCCTACAGCGGTACAAATTCAAGGACATCTTGCAGATGGACGGTGTGGGCATGCTGCTCTGCCTGCATTGGGTGTTTTTCTATGCCTCAATCAAGGCTTCTAATGTCAGCATCGGCGTGGTGTGTTTCTCGTTGGTCGGGTTTTTCACGGCCTTGTTCGAACCTATCATCAACAAACACAGGTTTTCAGGCAGGGAATTTCTTTTCAGCCTGCTCACCATCCTCGGCATCTATCTCATCTTCCATTTCGACTCGCGCTATCGGATAGGCATTGCTTTGGGTGTGGTGTCGTCGGCCTTATATGCATTGTTCGCCATTGTCAACCAGCGCGTTGGCAAGCATTACGAAGCCAAGAACATGCTGCTTTGGGAGATGGTGGGCGGCCTCGTCGGGCTGACCTGCCTCATACCTTTATATAATAGGTTCATCCCCGTCGGGCGGCTCTATCCCGTCGGGATGGACTATGCTTATTTGGCTTTCATGGTCGTCATCTGCACCATCGGGCTTTGCCTTTTGCAAATCATTGTCTTGCAGAAGATTCCAGCCTTCACCGTCAACTTGACCTACAACCTTGAACCCGTTTACAGCATCATCCTCTCGATGTTCATTTTCAGCGAATACAAGGAGCTGAATTTCTCGTTCTGCATCGGTATTGCACTGATTATCATTTCGGTAGTGCTACAGACTTTAAGTGAAACCAAAAAGAAATCGTAAAGAACAATTCCATATTTTTGCAGTCAATTCAAAAACAAAGCCACCGTCAAAAACAACGATGGCTTGTTTTATTGAGGCTCGAAACGGTCAAATGACCATAAAGGTTGTCATCCTTTCTGCGAAATCCTCTCTTTGACGCTGCAAAAATACAACTTTTTTCTTTTCACGACCAATTTCTCAAATTTTTCATTTCACAGGCTCAAACTTCAGCTTCACAAACACCGGATAATGGTCCGAAGGATTGCGGCGCGTGCAGGAGTCGAAGGAGATTTCCTTTGGAGCATCATTTCCTTTGAGGGCGTCGTCGACGTCGTCACGGGTCCAATAGCTGTCGGTAAGGACGCCGTAGGCTTCCACATGGGTCTGAGGCGACACAAACACATGGTCGATGCGGCTGTTGGTCAGCAATTCCGGCTTGAAATTGTTGAACGTGCCGTTTTCCGCGAAGCGGATGCGGGCAGCCTCGTAGCTGTCTTTCAGCAGTCCCGACTTGGTGAAGATGGTATAGACTTCATTCGTCTGGTCCACGTTGAAGTCGCCAGTGAGGATGACGGGATAGCCTTGAGCCATCTCGCGGATGCGTTGGACGACCAATTTGGCCGCCTCGCGCCGCGCCACCACGCCTACATGGTCCATGTGGAGGTTGAAGTAATAGAACACGGTTTGCGCGTCCTTTTTTCTTCGGTTGAACAAGCCATGGCGCACCCTCTCCCCTGACTTGACGGCGAACTTGCCCCAAGTGCAGATGCGGACGCAGGCCGCGTCCCAGCCGAGGCCGGGTTTCTCAGGCGTTTCACTCAGCCAAAAGTCGCCGTGGTCGAGGAGTTGGAATTTGCCTTTCTTGTAGAAAATCGGCTCGAACTCGCCAGCTTGTTTGCCATCGTCGCGCCCAACGCCGATGTAGTCGTAGCCGTCGAGCCCTTTGAGCATATCCTGGAGTTGCACCCAAAGCACCTCTTGCGCCCCAAAGAGGTCAGGAGCCATGAAGTTGACCTGGTCGCAGATGACCTGGCAGCGTTTCTGCCATTGGTTGCCTTGCACGCTGTCGTTCCAGTTTTTGTAGCGGATGTTGTAGGTGCCAACGAGCATTTGCTGGGCGTTCAGATGAAGCGTCAAAAACAGAAAAATGAAGATAAATAGTTTTTTCATAGGAAAAGGAATCATATTGGCGCAAAAATAATAAAATTATTACTTTTGCAGCGTAATACATACGAAATAACAGTTATGGAGCATCAAGACATCCGCTGGATCCAACGCTACGCCAACTTCCACAAGGCCTGCCGAAGGCTTCTTGAAGTCACACAAAGCGGCAAAACCATTGACGATTTGTCGGAATTGGAACAAGAAGGACTTGTGCAACGCTTCGAATACACGTTTGAACTGGCGTGGAAAACGCTACAAGACCTGCTGACCTACAAAGGCTATGAATTCATGACTGGGCCTAACGGCACTTTGAAGCTGGCTTTCGAGGATGGCTTAATCACCCACCATGAAGGATGGCGCAAAATGGCCCAATCGCGCAACACATTGACACACGTCTATGACAACGAAGAAGCCCATGCCATCACTTTGCTCATTTTCAGCGAATACGCTCCTCTCTTGAACGATTTGGACAAAAGACTTGAAGCATTATCCCAAGACGACCAATACCAGCAACCATGAAATACGGCCTAAGCGATAGTGTCATCAGCGAACTGCAAGAGGTGTTTCGTCGCCACCCGAACATCAAAAAAGTGGTCATTTTTGGTTCGAGAGCGAAAGGAAACTACCGCGAAGGCTCCGACATTGACTTGGCCGCCTTTGGCAACAATTTGGATTACAACCAATTACTTTCCATCCTCATCGAAATCGACGACCTTGGCCTGCTGTACCATGTGGACTTGTTGGACTATCAAAAACACGCCAACACCCCCATCGGCGACCACATTGACCGCGTCGGGCAGGTGTTCTATCAGTCGGCTTGAAAGCCCGACCTTCATTGCGCCAAAACCAAACGCGCCTCGTCGCGCAAAATGCGGCTGTCGTAGTCACATCGAGACGCATTCAATGCGTCTCTACAACAAGGACGAACAATCTTCTTCAATTCAAAACCTTGAATTGAAAACACTTGGATCAAAACAAACGGCCCGACAATTCCGTAGCAGAAACCTTCGTTAGCCTCGCAATGTCATTAAACGAAGCTCCGTTGCCCGACCATGTGTAGAAATTATTCTCACCCAGCAAAATATAGCTCCATTCGCGGTTCATGCGGGCATCAGCAGGAAGGCAGTTGATTTTCTTGCACCATTCCAACACCGACAACTGTTTGCGGCGCACATTCGCGTCGTGAATCTTGTCCTCGCCCTTTGTTTCCACAATGTAGATGTCGTTTTCCGTACACACCATGAAATCAGGATGATAGGAGGCCAACAGGCCATCCTCGCGAATATAGAAGCCCTTGGCAAAATCGTGTTGGCTCTCGTTGATTTTCAAGAAACGCTGCACCTCGGAATCCTTGTCCAGAAACTCCATAAACGATTTCTCCAATTGGCCTTTGGAGGCTGGATAATTCAACCGCTCGTAAATGGTTTTCTGGAGTTCCATCGAACAGCTTTCACGCATTCGCAAGGTCGGCACCGAAGAGAACCAAATCTTGTCCACCACGGCCTCATTGCTCATCACGTTTTCCTGCATCTCGTGGATAGCCACGCTCATCACCTTGATAATGTGTTGGGTAACGATGGCGTTCTTCGACAGCAAAATCTTCCAGTCGTTCCCGTTGAAGGGATTGAATGGCTGACCGAAAAGCCGCGTCCGGACATAGACATCCACAATGCGAACTATCTCCATTTCGTTGATTTGCAAGGTCGGCAACTGTTTCCCTCCCACCCGATTCACGCGCATGGTGATGGTGCGCAGGATCTTTTGCAAATACTCGTTGTAGGATGCAGCCGTGAACAAATCGGCCTTGACCTCGTATTTCCCGAAAGTCGTCGCCGATAGAATCGACTCGGAGTAGAACGTCTCGCCTTCCGTGGCCAAAAACTTGCGCAACTGCTCCAAAGGAAACATCGTAAACGGTTCCAAGCCCTCCACATCGATTTGTTTTGCAACAATCTCATCCTCCGCATCACGAATCACCATCGGCCAAAACAGGTCGTAATCCTCGTAATCCTCTTTCAATCCAACTTTTATCATGTCGCCCGTGGGGTTGGAGTTGCCTAAATCGTCTTCCTCGACACCTGCCAAACCTTCGGTCAGCAAATCATCGTAGAACTGCTGAAACGCGGGATGTTCGATGATGGAAAGCATGTCCAAATAGGACTTCGGGCTTTCTTTTCTAACCAAGACCGCCTTTCGGTTCTCCTCCTTTTCTTCTTGATATTCAGGCTCGCGCCACATCAAACGCAAACCTCGCCCAATGGTCTGCTCCAACAGAATCGATGCCGTTGACGCCCTCAAAGGCACGACCACACAGATGTTGTTCACATCGAAGCCCTCGCGCAACATCAGCACGGAAACAATGACCTTGGGATGCGCATAACGGTCAATGTTGAACAACTTTTCCTTGATTTGCAGCCATTCATCAGGCTTCACCTCACCTTGCTTGGTGCTGTCGATGGCCAATATGTCATCCTTTGCGAGTCCTTCGCTCTCCAAAAACTCGGCGACGAATGGCGTGACGGAGGTGTCTTCACAAATCACCATCATCTTGGGGCTTTTCTCCGCATCCAAACGGCCAAAGCCTTGCTCCAAAATGGAGAGTTTCTTCAGTCCGGCACGAAGCATGAGGCGTTGGCCTTCGCTCAATCCGACAACCTTGTTTCGGTCGTCACGAACCGCCTTGAAATCAAGATGTTCCAATTCGGTCAGTTCCTTGCGTTTGTCCAAAAGCAAGGTCTTGACCAAACCCCGTTTCATCGCCGTGGCAAGGTCGAAATCCACGATGATATGCGGGAAATAATGCTTCTTGACCTTCTTTCCCGTGCCCGATGTGGAATAAGGCGTAGCCGAGAAGTCAATCTGATAGAACTTGTCCTTCCCTTTTGAAATGTAGTCCAAGCCCTTTTGCCATTCCACTTCCTCGATTTCGCCAGCCACCTTGCTTTCGTGGATGTGGTGCGCCTCGTCGTTGATGACCATCAAGTCGGGCAAGGAAGCTAAATAGTCCAACTCGTTGCCGCGCAGATAGGCGTTGTCCAAAGTGTCCAAAGCATTACCCGCCGAGGTCCCAGGTCGCGTTGGCAGCAAGTCGTTGATGATGGCCGGCGCGGCATTGTCATCTTCGCTCGTTTCGTCCTCGCCGCTCATAAACAAATGCCAGTTGGTGAGGGCAATCAGTCCGCCACCCGTCACCTTGCGCCCGATGCCGTCCTCCTTGCTGACCACGTTGTTTTGCAAGAAGCCGAAGACCTCCTCACGGTAAACGGGTGGGATGAAAAGGTCCTGGAACTTTCGGAAATCGTTGGTCATCGGGTCACGATCGGTGGTTCCACCTGCTTTCAGGCGGCCCTTGAAAGCATCTTGAAGGCGGTCGTAAACCACCAATCCAGGTGCCACGATAAGGAAATTCTGTGTGTATCGCGTTTCCTCGCCGACCATATTCTCCGAATGTCGCGCGTTGAGCATTTGCCACAGTAGCAAGGCATGCATCACCCAAGTCTTGCCCGTACCCGTGGCCATCTTCACCGCGTATTTCGGGAAGGCATATTTCGGCTTGGCCAAAAGGGTAAGGTCGGCCAACGGCAACAATTCAGGGGCAACCGATTGATAAACCTCCGTTACGTTGCTGATTTTCAATACTTCGTGCAAGTATATGGTATTGAGGATGGCTTGTCGTTGCCCTTCGTGGAAATTGATGCTGCGCTCGCTGACGAACGGCTCGCAAAACCAAAAGCGCAACAATTCCGCCGTGACTGGCGTAACCTGTTCCATCATCTCACCCGTGGCAAACGCCTCGTTCACCGTGGAGGTCAAACGTGATGCCAATTCCAATGGGATTTCTCTGCTCATTGCCCTACCCTTTCCACCACCATTGATTCATAACCAAACACATCCACGGCCTTCACGCATACCTTTCGGTTGGCTTTCTTCGGCACATCGAGCGACACCTTATACACACAATGTAGCGGGTCGTTGTCGTTTTCGGTGTTTTCGCGATAGTCCTGCCATTTGCTGCGGAAGGTCACGCCGTCGTAATCAGGGTCGATGCTCCAGTATTCGATGAGCGCGAGCGGGTCGTCGGCCATCACCTGTTGCAGTTTCTGCTTGTTGGCATCGTCCAAAGGAAGGTTGTCGGGCGAGATGAGCACATAGTTTTCCAATTCCACGGTCAGTGTTTCGTTGTCGGGATTCAACGGGGTTGGTCCCACCTTCATCGGCTTCAGCATCAGGTATTGCAGCGAACTGAAGCGGATGTTGCCCGAATTGATGAGGTTTCGGTAGCCTTTCTTGGAGAGTTTGTCAATGAGGTCGGGCGGGATGACGAGCACCTCCACGCCTTTGTCGGCATATTCCTGAATGGCTTGCGAGATGTCGTAGGAGAAATTCCAACCGAGCACCACCACCTTGTTCCAGCCGCCGCCGAGCAAACTGCTTTTGGCCTCGTATGCCCGCTTGATGGTGGCCGGACCCGTTAGGCGGTTGGGGCTGTCCACCATGACGAGGGTGCGGCTCTCTTTCATGTAGCCGAAGTTGCGGTCGGCAACTTGCTCCGCCGCAAAAGGCAAGGCACCGTAAAGGCCGAGCACAATCTGGCTCAAATCGCCCACGCGCTTGATGTGGCTGGTGGCAAAGGCCTGTTTCTGGTAATCGCCCACGGCTTGATAAAGGAATGGTTTGGCTTCTTGGTCGATGAGGCGCTTGCGCATGACGAGGGCTGCTGGCTTGCCTATGTCGGTGGTTATCCAGCGACGGCCTAATTTCTCCGCCACGGCTGCCGTAGTACCGCTGCCGCCGAAAAAGTCACAGACCAAATCGCCTTCATTGGATGAGGCTTTGATGATGCGTTCCAAAAGTTTCGAAGGCTTTTGTGTAGCATAACCATTCCTTTCAACATCTCTTGAACCGAGTATCTGAATATCCCATGAATCCCCACAAGGTTGTCCTAACTCATTCAGATATGTTCTCACTCCACCCGATTGCTGCTTATATCTCCTACCATTCTCATCAATCTTATTATATTGAGCAAGAGAATCTTCAGTATGCGGTACTCTTACATCATCAACATTGAAAATATGGTTTCCCTTTGATTTCGCATAAAAAAGTAAATTATCATGCTTCCGTGCAAACCATTGACTAACCATAGTTCTTGTATTGTACGACCAACATATATCATTAAGGATGTTTTCCTTCCCAAAAATATCATCCAGAATAATCTTCATGTAATGCCCCACATGCCAATCGATATGCACATAGATGCTGCCTCGCTCGGAAAGCAATTCGCGCATGAGGACGAGGCGAGGATACATGTATTCGAGATAACTCACCGTGCCTTTCTCCCAAAGGTCGGAATAGCCGAACTGCTCAATCACCGTGGGGCGTTGCACCACCTCACCGCCAGGCAGGGTGATTTTTGTGCGATAGTCGGCCTTGCTGTCGAAAGGCGGATCGATGTAAATCAGGTCAACGGCACCGCGCAACGAAGGCGTTCCGTTGGCTGGGTCGCCCTTCAGCAGGGCTTGCATGGCGAGCATGTTGTCGCCATAGATAAGGCGGTTGTACCAAGGCTGGTAAAGGTCTTGGTTGGTGGTTTGTCCGCGCCACAGTCCCGATGTGTCGCGGGCGGGCAGCACCAATTCATTGGTTTGCAGGCCAATCTGCACGCCGCCACTCAAGCGGTCGAGCACCTGCTGCGCCTCGCGCCGACCTTCAGCTGCAATGCGAGGCAGTTCTTCGATAAGGGTTTTGGGCATAACTCTTTGCTATTTGGGCGTTATGCCATCTTTCATATTCAACCTCTACGGCCAACATAAAAACTGCGGGCAAACCTGCTCGCAGTGTGGCCGTAGGAAATGCGCCAAAAGAAAGACAAGTCGCCCGCTTAGCGGGATCGTACTTGCTTCTTTCTTTATCTACATTTTATTGAAATTTCCTACGTTTCACTGCGAATAGACAAATAGCAAACGATATGTTTCTTTGCTTTCAGGCGGGAAAACAAAAGAAAACTAACCCCAAATAAAAGCAAATGTTTTCAGCAAGTTACCATTTCAGAAAAGCGGCCTTGTTTTCATTTCTTTTCCATTATTTTTCTGTTA
>JAFSJF010000133.1 GCA_017439405.1 Bacteroidales bacterium | reverse complement strand
TCTGGGTATGGAAGTGGGCATGACCCGCCATATCACGGAAAAGACCAATGCTCCTGATTTCACCAGAAGTGCCGAGGTACTTCCGCCCGAGGACGAGAGAATGAGCATTGAACAGATGCTCTTGGGCTACACCATCAACGGTGCCAAACAGCTGGGCATTGAGGCCACCAAAGGTTCCATCACGGCTGGCAAGGACGCAGATTTCTTGGTGTTCGACAACGACCTCCTCACGGCAGAGCACGAGGGCTTCAGCCGTAACATGCCGAAGGAAGTGTATTTCAGTGGAAAGAAGATGTAGTGTCAGCAAAGGATTCGACATATCAGCTTCCGCAACGTTATTCCTTCAAATCCATTTGGAAGACTACATTCCCCATCCTTGTAGCCTTAGTGATGGAGGAGTTGCTGGGCATGACCGACACGGCCTTTCTTGGCCGTGTCGGTGAGGTTGAATTGGGCGCCTCGGCCATTGCGGGCGTGTATTTCAGCATTTTGTACATGCTCGGCTTTGGCTTCTCCATCGGTGTCCAAATCATCATCGGTTGGCGCAACGGAGAGGCTAATGAGAACGGGAAAGGCTTTGATTCCATCGGGCGTGTTTTCTGGCAGGGCATCTGGTTCCTGGCAGCCTTGGCGCTCGTGACCATCGTCCTGTCGCACTTCCTTTCGCCGCCGCTTCTTCGTTCGCTCCTGAAATCGGATAACATTTTTGAAGCCGCCAAAATCTATGTTGATTGGCGACTTCCTGGATTGCTCTTTGCCTTTATGACAGCGCTGTTCCGTGCTTTCTATGTTGGGACGCGGAAAACAGCCTGCCTCACATGGAATTCCATCGTATTGGTAAGCTGCAACGTCCTGTTGGACTGGTTGCTCATCTTCGGCCACTGGGGGCTGCCCGCCATGGGCATCAAGGGAGCCGCGTTGGCATCGACCATCTCGGAAGGCATTTCGTTGCTTTTCTTTGTGATATGGGCTGGCTTTACGGCAGATAAGAAATATGGTCTTCAAAAGCCCGTCAAACCCGTGTGGAAGGAACTCAGGCACATGCTCTCCACCGCATCTTGGGTGATGGTGGAGTACGTGCTGAACATCTCGGTGTGGCTGTTTTTCTTCCTCTTCATCGAGCATTTGGGCGAGGAGCAGTTGGCTATTGCCAATATCGTCCGAAGCATTTCCGAGGTGCCGTTTGTATTTTCGGCGGCCTTTGCCTCTACTGCGGCAACGTTGGTGAGCAACATCATCGGCGAGGGTCATCCCGAAGGCGTGATTCCCATTATCCGGCGGGTAGTCATACTCTGTGCTCTGACCATGCTGCCGCTGCTGGCCGTCTTCGCCATTTTCCCGCACTGGATTATCGGCCTGTTCACCGACATTCCCTCATTGGTCGAAGGGTCCGTTGCCACGCTTTGGGTGATGTGCGCCGCCACCCTCGTCACGCTGCCATGGAATGTGTATCTGCAATCGGTGGCCGGAACCGGAAACACACGGATATGCCTCCGTTTTGATGTGGTGGCTTTGTGCATCTACGCCGTGTACTGCACCATCATCATCGGCATCCTCAAATCCAGCATAGCGTTGTGCTGGACGGCCGATGGCATCTATTCGCTTTGCATCTGGATCCAGTGTATCGTGTACATCCACGGGAAAAAATGGCGCAAAAAGACAATATAATTTGATTTTGAGCAGTTACTTAGTTTTGAACAATTACAAATTTGAACCATTAATTAAAAAAGGAAAACATTATGATTTTTAAAGAACTCACACCCGATCATCCCGACATTCCTGCGGTCAAAAAACTATTCGAGGAGTCATTTCCTGAGAATGAGCGTACCGTGAGCATGGATGTCATACTCGCAAACCTAAAACTGATGCCCATCAAGCTACTTGGCATCTATCCCGAAGAAACCCCCGACACCTTTGCCGGATTTTTCCTAACGGCTGAGGGCGAAACAAGCGTTTATCTGACCTATCTCGCCATCTGTCCCGAACAGCGTTCGAGCGGCATAGGAGGCAAGGCCATGAGCGCCATCAGGGAATACTATAAAGGCAAAACGCTCCTGTTTTCATACGAAAGCTCCTTTGAAGAAAGCGACAACGCCGAGCAGCGCGAAAGAAGACGCAAATTCCATCTGA
>JAFSJF010000132.1 GCA_017439405.1 Bacteroidales bacterium | reverse complement strand
TCAGTTTTGGGTTGTAGGGGAGATGGAATTGGCTGAACAACAGTCCATCAGGGCTGATGTCATTTTCGAGAAGATAATCAGGAGTGATGTCTGTGATTTGCATGTGCTTGTGTGCTTATGGATTGCAAAGATAATAAGAAGCGGAGAATACGAGGAAATGTTTTTTTTCGGAAACACTTGCGGAATGGGAAAAAGTTTGTAATTTTGCGGTGTCCATCTGCCAAAGCCCTCGCATCTTGCATTATTGTGCGTTGGGTGGTTAACGGACAGGTCGGGCAAGCGACTTGGGGGGTGTTGTTGGCAACCCCCTCTTTTATTTCTCCCAAACCAAAGTCATGCGTTCAAGGTCGGCCAAACGCTCCGCATGCACCGACTTGACAAGCCAAAAGTTCTCGTTTTTGTCGAAATACAAATGAACAGCTGCAAGATGGCTTGTTGATTCATTTCTGACGACCAACACAAGCGAGCGCGGTTTGTTGCCAAGTCGGATTTGATTGAAGTTTTTTGCGATGTATTCCGCATAACCTTCTTTCGTTATGCCCAATTCGTCAAGAGCTTTTTCAAGCGCTGCAAGATGGCCTTTGTTGTGTTTTAGCATGTTGTCGGTGTTTGAGCGGATGTCTGTGGCGTCGGCAGGTACCTCGAAATATTCATTCACTTTGGCGAGAGCCGTCTTGGAAATGGAGCCTATGCGTCGGTATTCCTTGTTCAGTTTCACTCTGTTCTTGCTTTCATTTGCCATAATTCATCGGGATTTGGGAAGGCAAAGATAGTGTTTTTTGGATTAAAATTCGGCCACGGATGTGTTTTGCCTGTTTTTTCTCGTGGCAGGGGGTTCCGTTCATTCGGACTTGTTATGGCTGCTGTGTCCGTTTGGTGTGGGATGCCAACTAAGCGGTTCTCAAGGAGGCGGGATTTCCGATTCCGCAAGCCGGGGGAAGGGAGATTTTCCATTCCCGCATGAAGATCGTAGAGACGTCACATTGTGGCGTCTCTATGTATTTTTTGCCTGCCGGGGTTTTCGGAAACCCCCTAGCCCCCTTAAAAGGGGGAAAGCGCGTTGCGGCATGAGCGCAGAAGAGACTATACGCGACGAGGGTGTGTCAAAATAAGGCACGCCCTCGTCTTTTTTGTCGTTTTCAACGGGAAAGCCTTGACGTTTTGGAAATAATGTGTATCTTTGCACCCAGAAAAACCATAATACACCAGGAAATGGAAGCAAACACAACACAGCCGAAGAACCTCATACAAAGCCTGCTGCTGTTCAAGCGTGAGATGAGAGAGTGCATCCAGAACGGAGCGGACCATGAAGAAATGAAACGAATTGCAAGTAAATATGGCTTCACCTTCGCGACCCCCGTATGAATACCAGAAGATTGACGAACTTAATTACGAGTTTGTCAACAGGGATGGCGTCAAATATCACCTGTATTTTACCCCAATAAGCGGCATCTATCCCGATATGCCGAACACTTATTCGTTCAACATCGAGCGAGAGGGAACGAACCCTCATCGTATCGACCTTTGTATTGCCGCTACCGTAGTGGATGTATTGCGCCGCTTTTTCGAGGCCATCGAGAATGCCATGATTATGGTGTGCGACAGCACCGACGGCAAGCAGCATAAGCGCAGGAACCTTTTCGACCGTTGGTTTCACTTCTATAACGACGGGACATTGACCACCATCAGCGCCGAGGTGGGCGAGGGCGACTATGAGCTGTTGCTCTCCATCTATTTCAAGAAAAACAATCCCAACAAATCGCAGTTGATTAAGGCCTTCGGCGACCTGCTGGCCAGAGACTGCTTCGAAATCGTCATCTAACCCGTTCTAGCAAATTTGCCATGTGTGTCCGATTGGTGTGGGATGCGCCAACTAAGCGGTTCGCAAGGAGGCGGGATTTCCGATTCCGCAAGCCTGGGGAAGGGAGGTTTGCCATTCCCGCATGAAGATCGTAGAGACGTCACAGTGTGGCGTCTCTATGTGTTTTTTGCCTGCCGGGGTTTTCGGACCCCCCCTAGCCCCCTTTTTACTCCCCCTGCCCCCTCAGAAGGGGGAAGGGGGAGGCGCAAAGCGGCGCAGGGTTTGGGTCCGGTAGGCTCACGTCCGGTAGGTTGGCGTCCGGCAGGTGTCCCCCTTTTAAGGGGGTCGGGGGTTTCAGAAATCCAACCCAAACTAACTTGTCCGGTAGGTTGTCAGCCGGCAGGTGTCCCCCTTTTAAGGGGGTCGGGGGTTTCAAAACCCTAGCTCGCTTCCATCTTTCCTTCCCTTAATCAACTCACACTGTTCCTTAATGTAAGCCGCAACCCTGTCAGCATCCCTGCGCACGTCGCCGTCATTGACCCTCACAACCACCAGCCCTATAGCCCTCATTTGCCTGTCTCTTTCCTTGTCGCGAAGACGAGCTTCCGCCGTGAAATGTGATGCGCCGTCAATCTCGACCACCAAGTCCAGTTCCTTGCAATAGAAGTCTGCAATATAATTTAGTATGGGCTTCTGCCTGGCAAAGGCATATCCGGTCTGCTTCGACTTGAGACGTTTCCACAGCATGGCTTCGGACTTCTCGCCG
>JAFSJF010000131.1 GCA_017439405.1 Bacteroidales bacterium | reverse complement strand
TTCGAGCTTGCGGTAGAGCTTGTTCCAGTAGTAGTTGTTGGCGCGCACGCGGGCCTTGTGCATGAGGCAGATGGCCGTGGCGCGTTCAAACACGGTGTGGGTCTGTGCCGCGTCGAAGTTCTCGCCTTGGCACCAGGCGCAACCGCTTGCCACCTCACATTCGATGCACTTCTGCGGGCTTTGCGTCGTGCGGTCGAGGGTGAGGAAGGGACGCAGCTTGTTCTTGTCGATGCCGTCGTGGATGTTGCCGATAGTCCAAGTCTCCTTGTCCCTCAAAGAGTATTGCGCGAAGCGGGTGCAAGGGTAGAGGTTGCCCGCCGCGTCCACGCTGAGCATCTTGCCCGCGCCGCACCAGTTCTGGTTGTCGCGCTCCGGGTCTTGCGGCTTGCCGATATGCTCCGAGAAGAAGGAACAGGCATAGTCCTGATAATAGCCTCCGTCGATGATGGCGTCGGCGAGTTGCATCAGCTGTTCCTCAAAGCGGAGGTCGTCGCCTTCTTGCCACACATCCTCGAACACCACATTGATGTTGACCTCGTGGATGCCCAAGGAATAGAGGTGTAGCACGCTCTCGGTGATATACGGGACGTCCGCCGACGAGATGGTGACCTTGGTGCCGCCGCCCGGGAACTGCTCCAGCCACAGCGGGATGTTCTTCACCACATCCTTGTAGGAGCCTTTCTCGGTAATCTTATACACGCGGTTAATGTTGTGCTTCTTCTCCGTCCCGTCGATGGTGATGCCGATGGAGAGGTGTTCGCGGTTCTTCTTGATGAAGTCCTGCACGGCCTTCTCGTGGTAGTTGATGCCGTTGGTGGAGAAGGAGAAACGGTACGAGTTGAACCAGTGGTGGTTGCGACGGAAGAGTTCAGTTTTGATGTAGTCGCAAATCTTGTCGATGAGATCTATCTCCAGGAAGGGCTCTCCGCCGATGAAGTCCCACACCACCGACTCGTAAGCGAAATCGGGGTCGTTCTCATGGTCAAGCACATAGTCGATGAAGGTCTTGGCCACCTCCCAAGGCATACGTTCCTTCACGTTCTTGCCCACAAGGTAGCAATATTTGCAGGCCAACTGGCAGTCCTTTGTGACGATGAAAGTGATGTTTTTCGCCATGCCGGACTGCCAAGGTTGGGCATCTTCTTTAATCAGTGTCATTTATTAACTCTTTAGTTTGGAATTAGTTAATAAGCCGACCTGCCACATCCCGAGCAATATGTAAAGCAAGAATAAGTGCATCCAGTTGCGCATGAACCCATGCATGTGTTTTTGCATCCTTTACATGTGGTTTTACACTCATAAAAGCAGTCTTCTTTACACATGGCAGAGCAAGAAGCAGTACATTGACCTTTACACCCACTTTTGCATGTAGAAGAACAATCGTCCGCACAACTTGCTTTACATTTGCCGATACAATTATTTCCACAATTACCAGTACATGTTGTCCTACATCCAGCAGAACAACTGTCCTTGCATCCTCCAGAGCAGTCGGTACAACTTGAAAATGATTGTTGAGGATAATCATAGGATGATGAAGATGAAGATGAAGATGAAGTAGATCCACTGTATTCGCCGCTACTTCCACCCGAACACGTTCGTTTGCAATTCCCTTTGCAAGAAGTTAAACAATCGTCACTACAACCTTTTTGACACGAATAACCACATACCATATAGCATGACCCTGAAGTACAACCTAATGCTTCATTGTTTGCTTTAATTATTTGAGGCAAACTACCTAACGTAATTGCCCCCAAAATCGGCAAAGCCTTTTTTGCCGCCTGCTTGAAGAATTCCCTTCGGTTTTGCGTTTCGTTTTTCTCTTTGTTTTCCATTTTATTTCTTTTTTGTTGGTTCAGAACTGAATAATGGCAAACAGAGCGGAGCCTCCCAAACTTATCCTTATTTTCAGCAGTTGGGCTTGGACTCCCTAGTATATTAAAATAATGGATACGGTAAGCTCCACTGTTTATGTAAGGTACATGAAATACACAAACATTAAACAGTGAAAGCCGCCCCAACTCATTATTCCTCATATACTAATGTGAAGTGTCCAAGTTCACTGCTGAGGAACAAAGCGAAGAATGCGCTTTCTCTGGCCATTCCACTTCATGTGGTTTGGCGGGGCAAAGATACGAAGAAAATGGAAAATGCAAGGGAAAAAACAAAAAACTGCAACAAATTGCTGCAGTTTTTTGTCTGTTTTTTCAATTTGGTTGGCAAAACGTCATTTCCCGAAAAGGTCGGCATGGGTGCCGGTACGGATAAGCCTTATCAGTTTGATAGTTTTTTCTTTGTTGTAAATCATCAGCCAATCGGGTCCGATGTGACATTCCCATGCGCCTTTATATTCGCCGGTTAGCTTATGTGGCTTGAACCGTTGTGGCAGTGTCCCCGTTTCTGATAGCAAGCTAATTGCCTCGCGAAGTTTGGTCGTGTCATATCCTCGCCTTACACAAAGGTTGGCATCTTTATCGAATTGTTTGGTTGTCTTAACCTCGTAATTCATATACCAAGTTTTTCGAAAAGCTCATCAACGCTGGCATAACTTGTCAGGTTTTTGTCTTCATTGGCATCCCGGATGGCTTCAAGCGTCTTTTCATAATTGGTTTTGCGGTGGCGTTTTGGGGTTATGCGTTTTTCCATCACGTTCACATCCTTGGCATCACGCAGCAATGAGGCCAATGCCGCAGCAAATGCACTGTTTGGGTTGAATTGCAATGTTATGGTTTCCATGTTTTTTTGTTTTGTGTGGCCTATACAAATCTGAAAGTGTAAATCATGTTGAGGAACAAAGCGAAGAATGCGCTTTCTCTGGCCGAGCCGTTTTCTCTACTTCGACAAGCTCAGTAGCCATCGGCTTGGCGGGGCAAAGATAGGCAATTTTTTGCTTTTGCAATGGGAAAGATGAAAAAAATGTGTGTCAGAAAAATTGTTGGTATGAATCTTCAGATTCATTTATGGCAGGGATGCTCTTGCTGCCATAGAAGCAATCGTCCTTCCATCTGATTACATTATTTTGGATGTAATCAGCGATAAGGCTCATTTCGTGATGGTTGCGGATGATGTGGTCGTGAAAACGAGGTTGCCATGCAAAAGAAAGGTCGTTTTCGTTCGCAAATTTGGTGACACCAATCTTGAAACCACGAACCACCGATGCCAGGTTTTTCGATTGTGGCCCGAATTTTTGTTTGGCCTGTTGTAGAGACGCAAAATCTTGCGTCTCCAATGGATTGATGGTATGATTTTGAGACGCAAGATTTTGCGTCTCTACAGAGGGGGCAAGGGCGTTGATGATGACGATGGCGTGAATATGGTTGGGCATCACGACGAAAATTGGGATTTCCACATGTGGGAAATGTGTGGGGATTTGTTGCAAACAATCAATGGCAGATTGACCGAGAGA
This sequence comes from Bacteroidales bacterium, assembly GCA_017439405.1. GTDB lineage: Bacteria > Bacteroidota > Bacteroidia > Bacteroidales > F082 > Limimorpha. The sequence continues at coordinate 85,829 of JAFSJF010000131.1, read as the reverse complement.
GGAATAATTCATTTCACCATTATTTATGTCACCGAAAAAGAATTCCCGATTTTTGGTGCAAATCGTGACAAAATACGAACCGCCTTTGTAATCGTGCCAAGTGGCGCGGGCGGTTGGTATGCGGTATTTGTTTTTGTATAAATCGGCCATGATTGTCGTTTCGGTTTGTAGAGTCGCAAAATCTTGCGTCTCTGATTTGATTGTTTGGATGATTGTGAGACGAAAAATCTTGCGTCTCTGATTTGATTATTTGGATGATTGTGAGACGCAAAATTTTGCGTCTCTACATTTGGGCGATATTTGTCCTTTTTTTACATAGAATGTGTTTTGATGATGTTGGCAAAAGTAGGGAAAAAAGTGATAGGGGAAGGGCTTTTTAGAAAAAATGAGAAAGATTTGGAGGAAAAACGTAAGATTCGATGATGAATCACTCTCCATCCATCAGTTTCATCAACGATTCTTGGCTTGGCAGGGCATTACGGAGACGGTCGGGCATATCGGTGGCGGTTTTATAGGTGGCCACACCCATGGGCTTGTCGTAATCCTGAATCATATATTCCACGTATGTGCGGTCGGCACTCTTGCAAAGCACTATGCCAATGCTCGGGTTCTCGTGAGGCTTGCGCACATAGTCGTCAAGCAGGCGCAAATACCCGTTCAGTTCGCCAAGATAGATGTTTTTGAAAGGCCCGGTTTTCAGTTCAACGGCCACAAGACAATCCAACTCGCGGTTGAAAAACAACAGGTCGATGCGATGGTCGTGTCCAGCAACCGTAATGGTGTATTGGTTTCCGACAAACAAGAAATCCTTGCCAAAGCGAAGGATGAACTTCTTGATGTTGTCAACGATTTGCTGTTCGACCACGGCTTCGTTCACTTCCTCGATGTCGCGTGCGCCAAGTTCCTCAACATTGATGAAATCAAGCATGTATTGGTCTTTGAATGCAAGGATAGCCCGTTTGGCGAGGTTGCCGGCCGGTAATTTTTGCAGGAAATTGTTAGGCATGCTGCCACGTTGCGCGTAAAGACCTTGCTTGATGCAGTTTTTTATGCCGTCAGGGGTGAGATGCTCGCGGGCGCAGAGGGAGATATAGAACAGACGTTCTGCCCGGTTCTTGCATTTGACAAGTATTTCGGAATGATGCGTAAAGCCTATGCTTCGGAAATCATTGGCAGGGAATGCATCGATGGCAGGGAAGTTGAACGGCAGGATGGCGATTCCTTCAAATGATACGGTAGGGCTGCAAGGTTTTTGGATTTCGTCAGTTTTAACTGGCGAAATCGCTGGGGAACCTAATTCGTCAGTTTTAACTGGCGAATTGGCGTCAAGGTCGCTCCATGCCTCATAGAAGATGCGCATAAGCTTGAGGTTCGACACGGAATATCCTCTCAATCCTGGCATTTCTTCTTTTAGCAGACGGCTTATTTCGGCGAGTGCCCCTGTTCCCCAATTCTTTTTTCGGGTATTGGCAGAAATATAGCGTCCTATGGCATAATAGAGCATCAATTGGATGTTGTTGACACCACGGGCCGCCTCATATTGTGCAGACAGTATTGCATCCTTGATGGTGTGGGCAGCATGAAGATAGGCTGATTGAGGCATTGCACTGTCTTTTGTCATATTTCTAAGCTGTTAGGGAATAAAATGTTCTTTTTGTAACGTGAAAATTTATGCCGAAACGCATCAAATGCGTTATTGTGAGGAACAAAGCGAAGAATGCGCTTTCTCTGGCCGGGCCAATCTCTTGGCTTGGCGGGGCAAAGATAGGCAAATTTTGGGAAATGCAAGGGGAAAAACAAAAAACTGCAACAATTTGTCTCAGTTTCCAATTTGAAATTCGCTATGCACAGGGTGGCGAATTGGGAGTGTAATACAATTAGGCTTTCACGCCGTTTTCGTAAATGTATTCAGGCGCAATGTCAATGTTGCCGTCGTTCCATTCGAGTGTGTCGGTAATGGTGAACGCCTTGAACAAATCCAAGTCATGCAAGGGCTTGAATACGGGATAACGATTTATCAAGGGCAAAAAGTCGAAGATGCGTTTTTGCCCGTCATTGAACAACAAGAACATTTTGTACCCGCCAATGTATTCTGCACTGATAATTTCTTTCCACATTATATCCATATTTTATTTTAAGGGTTCGATTTTGTTCGGGTTTTCACCTTTGGAGGCTTGCTCCCAGGCTTCTTTAATTTCTTCGCGGTGCAAGTCAAGCCATTCCAAAATGAGGCGCAAAGCCCTTTCCGAGATTTCGCCCTTCACCTTGCCGTTTTCAATTTAGATGGAAACCTTGTCGTTCTGATAGGTGGCATGGAAATGAGGCGGGTTGTGGTCGATGAACCTTAGTATGATTTTTATACCGAAAAACTCTGATATAGTTGGCATAATGACAATGTTTATATGCGTGCAAAAATAGATAAATTATAATTATGTCGCAAATACAATCAAAAAAAACTTCTCCGCAAGCTGCATTATGCGACATGGTTTCCTGTTTCCGCCAATTCCTTCAGCAACAAGGAAATCCGCTCGGCCATTTCGGGCGAAAACGCTTCAAAGTTGAGATGCACATTCAGTTGGCGCGTCGTAAGCTGCGATTCCAAGCCGCTTTTCAGTTGGACATCGTCAAGGAAGTTGTGGCCCAAGGCTTCAGAAATGTCGATGAGTTGCTCCACGCCAATATCGTATCGCTCAAAAATGGAATACACATTGGGCCTGGCATAATTGATGCGACGGGCGAACTCGGTCACGCTTATTCCTTTTTCGTCAAATACCTCTTTGATAAGTTGTCCGATGTGTATTCTGTGTGGTTTGGCCATGAACTGATTTCTTCATTTTGTATTAAAGCGGCAAATGTATTGATATGGATGCGGTTTTGTTTTATGATTACAGTCGCTATTATTTACGGTTTTGTCAAAATTATTTACGGTGCTTGTCTGTCATCACAAAAACAGCACGAAAAAAGCGTGGAAATGTCACTTGCCTGAACTCCGGGTTACCACGCCCACTCATCAAACAAGTTTCCACGCCAAATACAACGGCAAATTGAAAACTTGCTCTTGATGAGTTGTCCCCGAAAGGACGAGTGGTAAATTGGAGTTCAAGAACAGCTTCGAATCGCTATTTTGTGTATGTCAATATGATGTCTTCTGTTTTTTACATAGATTGGGGTTTTGTTGTTGAATGACAAAAGTAGGGAAAATTTGGATTGGGGAAGGGGATATGAGGAAATTTTTCTATTTTTGCTGCAATAAATTAGCGAACTATCATTTTAATGGAATGTGCTGTGCGTTTGTTACGAGAGGTTACGGTGGTGTAACACCAATTTCAATAGGTGGTGCAAACAGGATTTTTCATTTTTTATTGAAAATAGTGGTGTGTGACCAGTGAAAAATGGTGGTGTAAACAATAAAAAGATAAAAGATTCGTTTGCCAAAACACATAAGGAAGAAAGGATATTAATGATGAGTCCGGAAGAATCATACAATGAATGGATGTCGCTGCAACCTCTTTCAAAGAAGCAAGAGGAATTGCTGCGGAACAAGTTCACGACAGAATACAATTTTAACAGCAACCACATTGAAGGCAACACGCTGACTTACGGTCAGACTGAGTTGCTGTTGCTTTTCGGTAAGGTGAGCGGTGAGGGCGACTTGAAGGATTTTGTCGATATGAAAGCCAGTCAGGTAGGGGTGGAGATGGTGAAAGAGGTGGTGCAGGACAAGAACATGCCTCTGACTCAGAACTTTATTCGTCAGTTGCATAAGGTTTTGCTGCGCGAAGATTACACCGTCTATCGTGACCTGCCCAGTGGTGGCACTACCAGCTATACTGTCCATGCAGGACAATACAAGACTCGTCCTAACAGCGTCATCACGCGCTACGGAGACCGATTCGAATATGCATCTCCCGAGGAGACTCCACTTTTGATGACAGAACTTGTGGACTGGTATAATGATGCTGAAAGGGAAGGGAAACTCTCACCCGTGGAATTGGCTGCTCTATTCCATTACCGATATATCCGCATCCACCCTTTTGAGGACGGTAACGGACGGATTGCCCGCTTGATGGCGAACTACACCTTGGCTCGTCATGGATGGCCGATGATAGTCATACGTAACCGCAAGAAACCAGAATACCTTGAAGCTTTGCATCGTTCCGACCAGAAAGTGGGCAAAATTCCTTCAGAGGGTGCCAATGCTCCTTTAGGGAAGATAGCTTCGTTTCTCGCTTTCTTCCGAAAGACGGTGTGCGAAGAGTTGCAATGCGACATTGGCATTGTTAAGAACTCCAATGTTGACACTTGGTGGTACGACGGGCAAATGATCAGGTTCAGAAGCGAGACAGGAAACCGCATGTTAAACCTCATGTCTGCCAATCCCCATTTGACCTACAAAGAATTGGCCCAATCACTTGGAATCAACTATTCGGCCATACAAAAGATGCTTGAAGGGATGAGGAAGAAAGGCTTTTTGGACAGGCGAGATGACGGACGGTGGCATGTCCTTGCCATTAATTCAAAAATTGTGTGATTATCAAAGGTTTCCTTTAAGGAACAAAGCGAAGAATGCGCTTTCTTTAGCCATATCTTTTGTGTCGCATCCTTGGGCAAAACAAGCAATTTTCAGGAAAGGCAAGCGAGAAAAGAAAAAATCCTTATCTTTGCCGCGTCAATTAGGGGTGCCTTATCCGCGCAAGCGGATTGAAAGACAGGCTGAGATCAAACCCTTTGAACCTGATACGGGTAATGCCGGCGCAGGGAATCGAGTTCCTCATCATTCCTCTATTGATTTAATGAATTATTAATCTTTAAATCAACGAGTTATGCTCAAAAAACAACATCTTCTCCTCGCCTTCGCCACGATGCTGACGACAGGCCTCCGCGCACAAAACATCGCCGTCAACGGCCAAGTGCTCGACACAGTGACGCTCAACGAAGTGGTCATCAACAGCTCTCATGTGGACAAGAAAACGCCGCTCACCACTTCCGAGATGAGCCGCAAGCAGTTGGAAGAGGTTCGTCTCATCCCATCCCTTCCCTACCAGCTCGAATCGGAGCCTTCGGTGGTCGTCAGCGGCGAAAACGGCATGGTGGGCGCCACCGCCATCCGCATCCGTGGCGTTGACGCGACCCGCATCAATGTGAACATCAACGGCATCACGCTCAACGACCCTGAGAGCCAGTCGGTGTTTTGGTACAACATCCCCAACCTCGGCGGCATGGCGCAAAGCATTCAGTTGCAGCGCGGTATCGGTGCATCAAGCGGCGGTTCGGCCTCGATCGGCGGTGCCTTGAATTTGCAGACCTTTACCGTGGCACCCAAGCCCTACGCCAAGGCCGACTTGTCCTACGGATCGTTCAACACCAAGCAATTTGGCGTGACGGCAGGCACGGGCCGCACCAAGAGCGGTTTCTCCTTCGACCTGGCCTACAATGGCTTGAACAGCGACGGCTTCGTGCGCAACGGCAAGGCCGACCAACAGAGCCTCTTCCTCAACGGCGGCTGGTACGGCAAACGCTCGCTGCTGAAGGCCGTGTTCATCATGGGCCACCAGCGCACCGGCATCACTTGGGACGGCGCCTCCGCCGATGACCTCGACCAAGACCCGACCTTTAACGGCGTGGGCTCCTATTACGACGAGTTCGGCAAGGTGCATTACTATGACAATGAGACAGATAACTATAACCAACGCCACTACCAACTCTATTATTCGTTCCGCCCCGACGAGCATTGGACCTTGAACGCCGCCTTCGACTACACCCACGGCGATGGCTACTACGAGCAATACAAGGACAACAAGAAACCCGGCTCCTACTATGGCCTCACAAGCCTCAGCGGCACCTCGAAGAGCGACTTCGTCCACCGCAAGAAGATGGACAACAACGGCTACACGGGCGTGCTGTCGGCGGCCTTCCAAACCGAGCGTTTCAGCGCCTCATTGGGCGACACCTATCTCTATTACGACGGCTGGCACTTCGGCAACCTCATCTGGGCACAAGACGACTTGAGCCTTGACGGAACGCACCCACTGGAAATCAGCGAGAAAACGCCCTACGAATGGTATCGCAACCGTGGCCAAAAGCACGACAACACCACCTTCCTGAGATTGGCCTACGACATCACGCCGAGCTACAACATCTACGCCGACATCCAACTGCGCTACGTCAACTACACGCTCAAAGGCATGGACGACACCTTCGACAGCCTCGACTATCGCCAAAACTACCTGTTTTTCAACCCGAAACTCGGCACGCGCTACCTTATCAGCCCGTACAGCAAGCTGTTCTTCGTGGCCGGCTTGACCCACCGCGAGCCTACCCGATCCGACATCAAGGATGCCATTGAGAACGGCCACGACGTCAGGCCTGAGACCATGCTCGACCTTGAGCTCGGCTACGACCTCGAAAAGAGCGACTTCACCCTGAAAGCCAACCTCTACGCCATGCTCTACAAAGACCAGCTCACCCCTTCTGGCGACCTCAGTTCGTCGGGCTACGCGCTGATGGAGAACGTCGATAGGTCGTACCGCATCGGCGTGGAACTGGCTGCCGGCTACCGCTTCACCAAGTGGTTCAGCCTCGACGGGAACCTCACCCTGAGCCAAAACAAGATCTTGGACTACACCTTCACCGACTTCAACGACGGCGACAGCGTCATGGTCAGCTACACGAAAAACACCAACCTGTCGTTCTCGCCTTCAATCGTGGGGGCCGCCATCGCCACCTTCAAGCCTTTCAACGGTGCCAAGCTGCAAGTCATCGGCAAGTATGTGGGCAAGCAATACTGCGACAACACCTCGCGCGAAGTCTATGCCCTCGACCCCTATTTCCTGCTCAACCTGCGCGCCAGCTATGCATGGCAACTCAAAGGCGGACAAGAGATCCGCTTCAGCTTGGCCGTCAACAACCTGACCAACCACCAGTACCGCCTCAACGCTTGGGTCGGCGACTGGGTTGATGATTATAGCTCAGAGACCACCTATTATTACTTCCACAGCCGCGCCTACTTGCAGCAGCCGGGAATCAATTTCATGGCTGGGGTGAGTGTGGGATTCTGATAGCAATGATTGCTCAACCTCCGATCTCGTCCAATTCAAGCCATCGCATCTCCTTTTCGTCCAACAGGCTCTTGATTTCCTGCAAGCGGTTGCCCATTTGATGAAGCTTTTGGTAGTCAGTTTCGGAATTCAAGGAAAGCTCTATGCCTTGTTTTTCGGATTCAAGGTCAGCAAGCTCTTGGGCAAGTTGTTCATACTCACGCTGTTCCTTGAACGAGCGTTTCACTTTCTCACGCTGTTTGACGGGACGGGGGTCCTCTTTCCTTTCAGCCGACTTTTCTTTGCGTTCCTTGCGTTGCTTGGCATCCAAATAGTCCTTATATTGGCTGTAGTTGCCCATGAAGCCCTTTACATTGCCATCGCCTTGAAACACAAAGAGTTGATCCACTACTTGATCCATAAAGAAACGGTCATGCGAAACCACCAAAAGACAGCCTTTGTAGCCTTGCAGAAAGTCCTCCAACTTTTGTAAAGTCAACAAATCCAAGTCGTTAGTAGGCTCGTCAAGGATGAGGAAATTGGGATTGCTGACGAGAACCGTGAGCAGGTAAAGCCTGCGTTTCTCGCCACCACTGAGCAAGGCAACAGGCTGTCGGTGCATCTTGTAGGGAAACATGAAATGCGACAACAGCTGGTCGGCGGTATATACCTTGTCCTTGCCGTAATTGACAACTTCGGCTATGTCACGCAAGGTGTCGATAACGCTTTTGCCCTCATCAAACTGGATGCCTTCCTGTCGGTAATAACCGTAACTTACAGTTTCTCCGGTTTTTATACGTCCCCTATCGGGCAAAATCCGGCCGGTAATCAAGTTTAGGAATGTCGATTTCCCCACGCCGTTTTTCCCAATCAAACCAATGCGCTCGCCACGCTTGAAGACATAGTCGAAGTCGCGAAGGACGGAAAGGTTGCCGTAGGATTTCGACACATTGCTCATTTCCAATATCTTGCCACCCAAACGCTGCATATTCAGGCCAAATTCCAAGCGATAGTCTTGTTCCTGGTATTTCGAGCGCTCTTTCAGATCGAAAAAGGCGTCTATGCGACTCTTAGCCTTGCCTGTACGTGCTTGCGGTGTACTGCGCATCCATTCCAATTCATGTTTCAACAACTGGCTATTGCGTTCGGCAGTGGTGCGTTTCACCTCCTCGCGTTCGCGACTTTTTTGCACATAATAGTCGAAATTGCCGTTGTGGGTGTACATCACGCCCTGGTAAAGTTCGAAAATCTTATTGCACACACGGTCAAGGAAATAACGGTCGTGAGTGACCATCAGCAGCGTCATGTTCGACTGGGTGAGGAACTTTTCTAGCCATTCCACCATTTCCACATCCAAATGGTTGGTAGGCTCGTCAAGAATCAGGAAATCGGGGTCATGGAGCAAGACTAAGGCCAAAGCAAGCCGTTTCACCTGTCCGCCCGAAAGCTCGTCAACGGATTGCGCCAAGTCATTCAACGCAAAACGGGTCAGGTATTGCCGAGCTTTCAGGTGCTGTTCCTCATCCAGATCGGCGAGCAAGTCAGCAATGCATGTGCCGGCGGGATACACGGGCAATTGCTCCAAATAGCCTATTTTCAAGTCGTTAGCATAGATGATTGTCCCTGTGTCGGGCGACTCCTTCCCCACCAGAATCTTCAACATGGTCGATTTGCCCGATCCGTTTGCGGCAATCAAGGCTGTCTTGTCTCCTTTCTCGATGCCGAAGGTCACATCTGAAAACAACGTCTTGATTCCAAACGACTTGGAGATGGAATTGACGGATAAACAGTTCATCACGCAAACCGCTTGACGTACTCGATGGGATATTGCGACTTCTCTGAAACCTGCTCCACTGTCATTCCCGATTTGAGCAGATTCCTAATCACGGTGTCCATCGCTTCGCCCACCTCAATAATATGAAAATCAGGGTCATAGAAGCGGACGACACGTTGTCCCCAAGGCATCTCCTCAACGCCATGGACATAAAGGATTTCGGAAAATCCCTTCAGGTAGTCAATGAAACCATCGAAATCGTCTTCCTCGAAGTAGAGTTCCGATGCGTTGCCGTTGCGTCTGACTTTGGCATTATGAAGCATCGTTTTCCACTTGACCATCCCTTGGAGTGCGAAGCCTCCCTCAAATTGCACATTCTCACCAAAGTTCATCGCGACCCTGTCGCCAATGACTTCCTCATAGAAACGGATGGATTTCTCCATGTCGGTAACCGCAAGCAGCGGGCATTTGAATTTCAGCATAATCGTAAGAATTTGATACCGCAAAAATAAAAAAAACCTCGCATCCATCGGACGCGAGGCTCAACTTTAATGCATCATTTGCTCTTTCCTTCTTTCGGCATTACTGAAAACTTGTAGTCGCAGAAATGTCGGTACTCCTGACCTGGCTCAAGCACTGGGAACGGAGCCAAGGCCTCATGGTTGATGGCATCGGGGAAATACTGGGTTTCGAGTGCCAGGCCTTCTCGATAGCCCAAAGGTTTGCCGCATTTTCCTGTTCCCTTGCCGTCAAAGAAGTTGCCGCTGTAGAACTGCAATCCCACTTGGTCGCTCCACACCTGCATCTGGCGTCCGCTGGCAGGATCGGTCAACGTGGCGCACCATGTGTAGGCTTTCGGGTCGCTCTTGTCCACAATCCAGTTGTGGTCATAGCCCTTGGCGTTGGCTAACTGCTCATCCACGTCACCAATGTGGTCGCCGATGGGGTGCGACTCCTTGAAGTCAAAAGGCGTAGCCTTCACACCCGAGAACTTGCCTGTAGTAATCAAATGCTCATCGATGGTGGTCATGTATCGGGAGTTGATCTGAAGCTCTTGGTCGAGGATGGTGCCGTTGCCCTCTCCTTTCAGGTTGAAGAACGAATGGTGCGAGAAGTTGCACAAAGTGGGCGCATCTGTCGTGGCTTTATATCTGATTTGGAACTGGTTGTCACTCGTCAGCTTGTAGGTCATGGTCATGTCAAGGTTGCCTGGAAAGCCGTCCATGCCGTCTTCAAACAAGGCATGCATCTCCAAGACACTGTCGTTGGCCGAAACCACGTCCCAAACCATCTTGTCTGCCCCAACGAGACCTCCGTGAAGCGTGTTCTCGCCTTCATTCTTAGGAAGCTGATACTCAACGCCATTCAATGTGAAGGAACCGTTGGAGATGCGGTTGGCACAACGTCCGACAACGGCACCGAGATAACGCTCTCCAGCATTGTTCAAATACTTGTCAATATGGTCATAGCCCAGAACAACGTCTTCATAACTGCCCTGACGGTCAGGCACCCAAAGGGCGACCACCCTGCCTCCATAGTTGGTCACTTGCATCGTGAGAAAGCCATTATGCAAAGTATAAAGCGACACTTTCTTACCGTTCACTTCTGTATTGAAATTTGCGGCATCTAACAATTGGACTTGTTTCTTCTTTGGTCCGCAACTTGCTAACAATAAGGCAATTGCAAAAATCGACAATGCTTTTTTCATCTTTTTCGATTTCAATCTTCAAAATTTGGGCTGCAAAATTACAAAAACGGTTTAAATCATGCAAACCATTTTTTATCTCGTTCTAGAAACACCTTGATAGTCAACAGTTTTGTATTTGCGCAAAAATTCAATCAACGCTTCTTCGGTGGTCATATAGAGGCTTTGCCCTTCATCGAGGCTTTCGATGTTTACCGTGGAGGCCATATAGCTGTTGATGGCCACCTTATATATATTCTTTGTCGAGAAATTCCCCTTGTCGGGCGTTACGAAAACACGTATATCCTTTCCGTTATCATTCACTTCGTAAGTCATGCCGGAGACATACGAGGGGAATCCGCCGTTTTTCTTGTATGTATTGGCGATGAACCGCTTCAGTTGATGTCCGGTCATCTGATATACAACGATTTCGTTTCCGAAAGGGTCGATGGTGTAAACGTCCTTCACGGTGATAGGCCCCTTTTTCAAATAGTCGATACGCAGGCCTCCCGTGTTCTGGAAGGCGAAATCGGCACCCGAAACCTCACGTATGGCATCTGTCACCATGCATCCCAGTTCTTCCCGATTCGCGAACTTGTTGACTGCTGTGGCAAGCGTCTCCTTCAACTCTGGAGCATCGTTGAAGCCATCGACCATTTCCCTGATAGAAGCGTTCTCTTTTTTCACATTATTGACATTCAATACTATGGCTTGCTTTTCCATCAATTCCCCATCCTTGAACCTCAGTTTCACCAAGGTGGCGAATCTCAAGCCCGAGCCTGACTGCGTAACCAGCACGCCGTTGGTCTCGGAGGGATGCTCTATCAAGGTGTGGGTGTGTCCGCCGATGATGACATCCATCCAAGGGTTGGCTTGCGCCAGCTCAAGGTCGTCCTCCAAGCCGCAATGCGAAAGCAAAACGAATGCATTAGACTGGTTCTTAAGGAATTGGTAATTAGAAAGCACCTTGTCAGCCCGCTTGAACTGCACTTTATTCATGTTGGCGGGATGCGCTCCAGGGAAGCCGTCAGCCCGTAACTCAATCATGCCTACGACAGCTAACTTAATGCCCTTGCTTTCAACCAACACATAAGGTTTCACGTCCAATTTCACCGTGTCGGGGACAAAGACATTGGCGCAAAGGAACGGGAAACGGGCGCGTTCGATATCGTTTTGCAAGGCTTCGATGCCACCGTCCCACTCGTGGTTGCCCACCGTGTTGGCGTCAAAACCGACTTGGTTCATCAGGGCTATCATCGGGTAATTGGTCGGACGGTATTGGTCGTTGACGGGGTTGCCCGTGCGGTTGTCGCCCGCCGAAAAAAGCAGCAAGTCGGGATCAATGGCACGCAGGCTGTCAACCATGGCAGCGAATTTAGGGAATTGGTCGATGGCCGAGTGCATGTCGTTCACAGTGAGAATGTTCACCTCTGTTTCACCGGCGGCCATTGGCGTTTCGACTGGTTCAACCCTGTCTTTCGGTTGATTGTGGAGGACAAGGCACAAAACTATCGCCGACAAGGCGAGCAACAGCAGCAACTTCTTTTTGTTCATAGGTCAAAGGCGGTTGAATTTGCTGCAAATTTAGGAAAAAGTTTTATCTTTGCAGCTCCATGCCGAAACAAAACCATAGCAAGACCTCCATCGAGCGGCGGACGAGTTGGAAAATCGTCATCGCCTACCTGTTCGTCATCGCCTTGTGCATGGCTTTGTTCTATTACATCTTCAACCTACGCAAAACCATTGAAAACCAAAGGACCAACATCGACACCCAGCACATGGCCCTCGACTGGGCCAACCGTTTCACCAAAAACGTCCATGAGGCACAGACAGCGGCCAACCTCTACGCCTTCACCGAGCAATCCAAATACAAAAAGCAGTTCAACAGCGTTTGCAAAAAGCTCACCGACCAAGCCGATTCGCTGATGCTAATTGAAATCAGCGAAGACAACAAGATGATGGTAAGTGAGATAGGAAGACTCATCAAGAGCAAGGGCAGAATCAGCAACGAGCTTTCGAGGCAGTTTCACGACTTCAACCCCTTGGCCGAATTCGACCGCACCATTGACGACTACCTTCCTCCTCAACCCGAGGAAGAGATTGTGGTTACCACCGTTTCGAAAGACACCGTCATCCACATTCCCAAGACAGAAAAGAAAGGCTTTTGGGGGCGGCTTGGCAACGTGTTCAAGCCCGACAACCCAACGGTAGACAGCCTTGTTCACATTTACGTCGAGCGTACCGACACTCTTCGCATCCAGCAGCAACGCCCCGATTCGCTCACCATCCTCGCCGACCTGCGCGTGCTGTCCGACAAGGCCAAGACCGAATACTGGAACAAGATCAAGGAGTATGAAAGCAAGACCCAGGAATTGGTCAGGGCCGACAACCAGCTCTCCGAGCAGATTTCCACCTTGCTGATACGCCTCAACCAAGAGATTCTCGACTCCGCAGTGGCTGAAATCGGCAAAAGCGAGGCCCTCATTGAAGAAAACACCCACATCTCCGTCCTCATCGGGGCGACCACATTGCTGCTCATCATCATATTTGTCATCCTGATTATCAGCGATGTAAACAAAGGTTACCGTGCACGCCGTGCTGCCGAAGAAGCCAAACGGAAGACCGAGGAAACCATGGAAAGCCGACACAAGCTGCTGCTTTCCGTCTCACACGACATCAAGGCGCCGCTGAGTTCAATCATGGGCTATGTCGAGCTGATGGAAAAAGGAGACAACGAAAAGGAAATCAACTCAATACAAAAATCAGCCGAACACATTCTAAACCTATTGAACAACCTTTTGGAATACTCCAGCCTCGAACAAGGCAAACTGCAAGTAAGCAATGAGACCTTCGACCTGCACCAGCTTTGCCAAGAGACCGCAGAGATGTTCGACCCTGTCGCGAAGCAGAAAAACCTGCGTTTCCTGTTCGAGACTACAATAGAAAGCCACACTTACATTTCATCAGACAAACTGAAAATCAAGCAGATAATTAACAATCTTATATCCAATGGCATCAAATACACCTTGGAAGGCAGCGTCAGTTTCAAGGCAAGAATGGGTCGCGGATTGCTGGTTTTCGACATCACCGACACGGGCGTTGGCATTCCGAAAGACAAGCTGGATGATGTTTTCAAGCCTTTTGTGCGTATCGAGACCTATAACCAGTTCGCCGAGGGCAGCGGGTATGGGATGTCGGTCGTAAAAGGCTTGGTCAGCCTGATGAACGGCGAAATCCATATCGAATCCGAGGTAGGGAAAGGCTCCCATTTCGAAGTAAGACTGCCAATAGAAGAAGCGCAATACGAAAACAAGGCAGAGGAAAACACTGATGAAATGGAGAAAAAAGGCGATGACAGGAAGAAAAGCCTGAACATTTTAGTCATCGACGACGACAATACGCTACTTTCGGTAATTGGCAACATGCTCCATCGTCTTGGCCACCAAGCCATTCCCTGCCGTTCGATGAACGACTTTGACAATGCTTTGCAGCAACTCCAATCATACGATTTAATTCTCACCGATCGTGAAATGGGTGTCGTGAGCGGCAACGACATCCTCTATCTTGTCAAGGAGGTTGATGACAAGAAGCCCATCATACTCATGACCGGACGCATTGAATACTCCACCGAAAAAGCAAAGGATGAAGGCTTTGACGGTTTCTTGCAGAAACCATTCAACATGAAACAGTTGGAATCGCTATTCGGAAGTATCGCTTCAAGCGATTCCGAAGGCGAAAACAACAGCCCGCTGTCGGAGGTGTTCCCTGTTTTCTGCGAATCGATGGGGCATGACGCTGAGTCCATCCGACAAGTCTTGGAGGTATTTGCCCACTCAACAGCCGACGACTTGGTCTCCCTCAATGCCTTGATTGAGCGTGAGGATTTTGTTGGAACCCAGGCAATTTGCCACAAGATGCTCCCGATGTTCGCGCAATTGGAACGTGACACTTCATTCTTGTCGCGGATGAACGCGCTGCGCGGCAAAGGAATCGCGACGGACTATCCCAATTGGAAAGACGACGCCATCCGATTCATGGCCCAAGCCGACGAATTGCTCGACATGCTGGATGACAAGCTTGGCGTCGGATAGTGAAAAACAAACGGCCACCCCGATAGTCGAGGCGACCGTTTGCGACATATTTGAATAATCACGTGTGTTTACCGTATGATCGTGATGCGCTTGGTGACGCTGCCGTTCTCAGTGGCGACGCGCACCATGTAGATTCCAGTCTCAACACCGTTCAGCGTGATGACTGAAGAGTTGCCTTCGCAGTCGGCATCGTACACCCTTTGGCCAATGGCGTTGTAAACCGTGACGTGGCGTAGGAGTTCGCCTTCCACGGTAAACATGTTGTTGGCAGGGTTCGGATAGAGCGACACCATGCTGCTTCCCGTCTCCTCAATGCCGTCAATTGAATAGAGGACGTGGAGGAAGAACTGGTTCTCGTCATTAATCCAGTTGGCAGGAGCTGAAACGCAATCAAGGTCGTTGTAGCAGGCATAGAGCTTATAGTAATACCAAGTTCCGTCGCCGTTGGCCGTATTGTCGGTGTAGCTCGTGGCATTGGCGCCAATCAGCTTGATGCGCTCGTATTCAGTGTCGTCGGTCTTTCTGAAAAGGTAGTAGCCCGACAGTCCCTCGGTAGTTTCCGGACGGTCCCACAACAGTTTGATCTTGTTGTTGCTGCCCGTGTATTCATAGTCAAGGTTGCGCGGGGCGTAGCATTCGCCCGATGTGGCGCACGACTCGTTGGAGTATTGGCCATTCTCGCCGCCATTGCTGAGGAAGCCGATGCGATAGCAGTGACCGCCCAACGGAGCGTTCTCATCGACGAAAGAAGTGGCATTGGGAATGAGGCGGTAGAGCAGGTTGTCGCGGTAAACAGTGTAGCCATAGCCCTCGTCGTTCACGCCGTCCCACGAAACGTTGATGTTGTAGGAGTTGTCGGAATCGACCAAGGCGATCAGGTTGGATGGGACACCCGTACCTACTTGGCTTCCACAGCCGTTGTTGCCTTCGTAGAATATGCCTTCAGGCATATCGTCGGAAGAGCCCGAATAGGTGTAAACCGTATTGTTCTGCGAATCCTTGATGGTGAAGCCCATATTGAACGCACCCGATTGGGTCGGGGCCGACCAGCCGAAATAGACATGTCCAAGCGGCACATCGACAGAGAACGACTGGACGTTGGAGCTGTTGGTGGTCACTTGGGCGACTTCGGTGCCGGCAGCGTTGTAAACATGGATGGCTCCACCCTTAAACCCTGTGAATGAAGCCTGAGAGACATTGACCGTCCAAGCACAAGTGGGGCCAAAGCCGATGCTGCTGGAATAAGCGAGTTTGCCGTGGCTGCCATTGCAGATGGCATACACCGTGTAGATGAAGTTGTCGTAGCGTGGGACATTGCTGTCGGTAATGGTCATCGATGCGCCAGGGGCGACATTGGCTTGCGTGAAGATAACCTCCCCGTTGCGGCAAACCACAATCTGGTCGATGGAGGCCAATGCGCTGTTGTTCAAGGCTTGGGAAGGATTAATCCAGGAGACTTGTGCTGACAGCGCGGTAGGGCTTTCGGGGGTGACATTCAAGTTGGTAGGTGCCTTAGCCGTGCTGTTGTACACATCGACAGGGACGAAGTTGGTGACGATCTTGTTCTGCGAGTTGTAATCGATCTCGTCGATGAGGAACCAGTTGTCGCCACTGCCGCCCCATCCCCAGTTGAAGTGGAAGTAATCGTTGTCGTCGTAGCCGTCGCAAATGAAGGCATGGCCATAAGGGGCGCCTGATTCGACACCGGCATAATACATGGGCCAGCCCATGTCGAAAGCCTCTTTCAACGTGTTCATCCACACCGTGACGTTTGACTTGTTCAAAACGGAAGCGGCATTCGTATAACGGAAGTAGGAAGAAATGGCAGAGGGCACGCTTTCTGTGCTGGCGCCGCTACCTTCCTCGATGTCGCCGCCATAGTCCATGTTCACGGAAACGCCGCAATGGTAGCAAAGCGTTGCGACTGCCTCCCCCTGTTCTGGAGTGTAGTTGTTGCTGCCATAGGTGTTCAACATGTTATCCCAGTCGTAAGTCGTGGCACCGTAATTGGCGCTTTGGTACCCGTATTTCGGATGGTTGTAGGAATGGGTCCCTTGGCCTTGAGTGGGATGATTCCAGTATTTCATAATCTGTGACATGGCGGTTGCCACGCAACCCACATAGGCATGATAACCGGAATTGGGACTTTGGGGATCGTCGGGGCACATGCTGTTGTACGGGGCCGGACTTTGGTTCCACTTGGTCTGCACAAGGTACTCGGCTCTTTTTCCGCCGTTGCGCGAAACCAGCTTGCCCGTGTTCGACACGCTCTGCCATTCGGCTGCGGTTTTAGGGTCGGCGACACCCGTGAGCTTCCCACTACGTTTGGCAATCACCTGATCCAGCATGTAGCCCAACGCGGGGTTGATGTTTTCGGAATCGAAAACTCCTTCGCTGGAATAAGCGAGGATAGGACGATAGAAATCATCGGCGGAGACAATGACATGACCCTCGCTGCCGACATTGAAGACATAAAAACAGGCTTCGCCACGGTTGGATACACCCGTGTAAACCAGGGTAAGCTCCGAGCTTTGACGGGCTTGTTCGAAATTGGCCTGGACAAACTGTTGTCCGACATACTTGGCCTGGCTCACACCGACCGGATTGGCTTGCGCCACACCGATGCCGAGAACCAAGGCAAGCATACTCATCAAATACTTTTTCATTGGTGTTAGTTTTGTTTTTATTTATTTGGATTAGTTGTTTAGAAATCAAGGGCGCAAATATAGGAAAAAATCCAATATGCTGTGTTTTTGGCAGAAAAAAACGTCAGTGGATTACCGACAGGCGACGGGTCATCGTGGCGTTTGCCGTGCGTACCGTCACCAAATACAGGCCTTCGCTGAGACTTGAAGTGTTGACGATCAGTTCGTTGCGGTTACATTCCTGTTGGCTGACCACTTGTCCAAGCATGTCGCAAACCGTCACCTGAACGAGGCCTTCAGCTTCAATCCGCAGGGTCTGGTCGGCGGGATTGGGATACAGGCTCAGGCTTGTCGTCTCTTGTTCCCAAACGCCAGTTGGAGAGTAATATACATGCAGGTAGAACAGGTTGGGGTCATATTTGACCGATGCCGGCGACGAAGTGCAGTCGGTGGCGGAATAATAGGAATAAAGGCGATAGTAGTAGTCGCCTTCCTCGTTGGCTGTGTTGTCGGTGAACGAGGTTGCCGATGCGCCAAGCAGCTTGATGCGCTCGTAGGTTCCGTTCTCGCCTTGCTTGCGATAGAGGTAGTAGCCCGACAGCCCATCGTTGACTTCGGGCTTTTCCCACAACAACTTGATTTTGTATGAGCTTCCCGTATATTCGAAGAAAAAGTCGTGGGCGGCCATGCACTCGCCTGCTGATGCGCAGGTCTCGTTGCTGTGTGTTGTCTCGCCGCCTACGCCCAAGGCCGTCACAGTGTAGCAATGGCCCTCGGAGAGGTTCTCGTCAACGAAGTGCGTTTCCGTCGAGAAACCGTAGAGTCGCTCGTCGCGATAGATGTTGTAGCCATATTCAGGCACATGACCGCCATCGTCCCAAGCCAGCACCGCATTGCCGTCTTCCATCGTGGCCACCAAGCCAAAGGGCGCTTCGGAAGGCTGATCGTTGCCGCAATTATTGTTCATGCACAGGAAAATCCCTTCCTCCATGCCGTTGCTGTGGCCGGAATAGGTGTAAACCGTGTTCCCATAAGCATCCTTGATGACGAGCGTGATGTTGTTCACCGGATTGGCGGGGGCTGTCCAGCCGAAACTGACGTTGCCCAACGGCACGTCAAAGTTGTATGACGCGGGTGTCGAGGAAGTCACCGTCTGACGGCAAACCTCCGTTCCGGCAGCGTTGTATAAGGAGACATAGGCGCCGTCCCATCCATGGAAGGATGAGGTTTGCATGACAATCTTCCATTCGCACGACGGACCTACGAGGACAGTTTCGGCGAAGGCCGACGCGCCACGCTGTCCGTTGGTGACGGCATAGACGGCATATTGGTAGCTGTCGTAGAACGGGATGCTCTCGTCCGTGAAACTCATCTCCGCACCCGGCTCGACGTTGTCGTCTGAATAAACCACCTTGCCGTTACGTTCCACCACGATTTGGTCGATGCTTTCCAAAGCGTTATCTGTCAGGGTGATGAGGGGATTGGTCCACGAAACGATGGCACCAAGCGCACCTTCGCCGAATGCGGTGGACACGACGTTGGTGGGGACGTTGGGCGTGGCAGCGTAAACTTCGGCAGGAACATAGTTATAGATGACGCTCTCGCCATCGGAGTAGCCATGGTCGTCGATGTTGAACCATCCGTCGCTGTTGCCACTCCAACCCCAGTTGAAATGAACCATGTCGTTATCGTTGTATCCATCGAGTACGTAGGCATGGCCACCGCCACGGTGAACCATGGGCCAATCCATATCAATGGCGTTGACGATCAACTGCATGTACCCCTCATGAGTGTAGTCTTCGCGATACAGGTTGTCCATCGCTGGTGTATAGAAGAAATAGGCGGGCATCGTTTGGCAAAGCTTTCCCGTGACAGCACCGCTGCTGGTGGGACGGTAGTTCATGTCAACGCTGACGCCTGCATGATACATCAGCAAGGCCACTGCTTCAATCTGTTCTATCGGCGAGCTGGCACTAATGGTATTGGGCATGTTGTCCCAATCATAGTAGGTCTCACCGAAATTGGCAGTCAGGGGACCGTATTCCGGATGGTCTTCTGGGACATAGGTGTAGGTACCTTGCCCTTGGAGCGGATGGTTCCAGTATTTCATCAGTTGGGCGGCTGCCGTAGCCACACAACCTGCATAGCAATGGCCACCAGGACCATCTTCGCTTTCGGGGCAGAAATAGTTGTAGGGATAGTTCTGGTTCCACTTGGTCTCGCAGAGGTATCCATCCTCCCTACCGCCATGCCGCGACACGAGGCGCCCCGTACGCTCAAGACTGTCCCAGTCGGCCCTGACCTTGGCGTTGCCCGTTGTTCCTCTCCCTGACTCGGCCATGATGCCCTTACGGGTGCGTTCAAGGTAGTCGGCCAAGGCTGGCGCCATGTCGGACGGGTCAAAAACGCCCTCGTCGGAATAGCCAATCACGGGACGCACACAGTCATCGGCTGCAAGGATGACAAAGCCCGTTGTGCCCACATTGAACACATAGTAGCAGGCCTCTCCCCTGTCGGAAAATGCGGTCTTGACCAAGGCAAGGTCGGCGCTTTGACGGCTGAACTCAAAGTTGGCTGTCACAAAAGACTGCGCCAGCCTTTGGGCAGTTTGCCGATCGACGGGACGCGCTTGCACCAGCGAGCTTGCCAATGCCAACGCCATCAAAATAAGCATTGCTTTCTTCATAATTGGAATGTTTTAAGAATTGAGGCTGCAAATATAAAAAAAAAGGAAACGCACAAGGCATTTCCTTCTTTTTGGATTAATTTGGGCATCAATGCATTACGGCAAAACGCCTCGTGACAGTGCCAGTCTTAGTCCTAAGGCTGACCGAATAAACCCCTTCGGCGAAACCTGATGTGTTGATGACCATGCCGTCTTCGTAGGCTGTCTGGCTAAGCACCAACTGTCCCATCAGGTTGAAAACCGCCACTTGGATCAGGCCTTCAGCCTCAACGCAGAGCGTGGCATTGGCGGGATTCGGGAAAACACCGCAAGCGACGGCATCTTCCCCAACGGAGGTCACTTCGATTAGGACGTAATCGGCATCGCCCGACTGCGTCCAAGCCGGAGTGGATTCGCAATAGCTGCGATAGGCGGTCACCTTATAATAATAGCTGCCTGCTTCCACCGCGTCGAAGTATTCGCGCTCGGTCTTGTCAACGGTGGCAACAATCTCATAATCAACGCCATCAGTGCTTCGATACACTTTGAACGACTGGGGGTCGTTGTCGTAGGTCCATGTGAGCAGGGTGCCGAAGCCCTCACCCGACCATTGGTATTCGCCGTTAAGTCCTTGCGGAGGCTGGCAGCCGTCGCAGTCGTTGTCGCCTGAATAGAGCGTGGCGGGAAATTGGCTCGAGTTGCCCGTATTGCTGTAAACCGAACTGTTGGCCGAATTCTTGATGTTGATGGTCATGCTGCCGACTTGCGTATCGGGAGCCACCCATTTGAAAGTCAGATTGCCTTCAGGCATACGCACCTGCTCGCTGATGGGGGTCGAGGAGGTCATGGTGATTTCTTCGATCACGGAGCCAAACGAATTGAGGACTTGCAGCTTGCCACCGTTCCAGCCTTGGAAGTTGGTGGTTTGGCCAACGACTTTCCAAGTGCAAGTTGGGCCGTATTGGAACTTGGTTTTGGCGAACCGGCCTTTCTCGTTGTTGGAAAGGTAGTAAAGCTGGTAAGTGTAGCAGTCGAATTCAGGCACGTTGTCTTCGAAGCTCATGGCTTCGCCCGGCACGACATTGGATTGGCTGAAAATCTGGACGCCGTTACGCAACAGCACCACTTGGTCGATGTTGGCCAAGATCTCGCCGCCAAGCGAATTGGTGGGATTGGTCCAAGTGATGAGGCCCGTTTTGGAGTTGGCGTTGGTTGCGTTCACGCTAAGGTCTTGCGCTGCGGGAATGAGGGCGTCGTAGATGTAGTCGGGTATCATGTCGAAAATGGCGGATTGGCCGTCGTTGAAGTGCGACCCAGGAGGGTTCAATGCGTCAATGGCATAGTAGTTGTTGCCGTAACCGCTCCAGCCCCAGTTGAAGTGGAATTTACGGTCGCTTTCGCGGTAGCCGTCGCAAACGAAGGCATGGCCGCCGCTTGGCTCGCTGCCCGAATAGTACAACGGGAAGCCTTCCTCGAGGTTGGCGATGAGCATCTCTTCCCATTCGGCGCGGCTGTAGATGTCGCGGTCAAGCCGGTTGGTGTGGCTTGTGTAGCGGAAGTAGTTGGCAATGGCTTCCGGAACGTCATGGGAGTAGGCTCCCGACGAGCCTGGGCCGTACATCATGTCAACTGCCACGCCGCAGTGGTACATCAGCAAGGCGATGGCTTGATAGTTGCTGCCGTTGGCCGAGTTGGGCATGTTGTTCCAGTCGTAGTAAGTGCTCTCGAAGTCAACAGTTTGGGTAGGATAGCCGTCGGGCGTGTAGCTGTGGTTGCCTTGGCCGTGGTCGGGCCAATTCCATTTCTTCAGCACCATTGACATGGCCGTTGCGACGCAGCCCGCATAGGCATGGCCACCAGGGCCACCCTGTCCTGACGGGCAGTAATAGTTGTAAGGGTTGTCTTGGTTCCAGTTGGTGCTGACCAACGGAGCCACGTCGCCGCGCGAGTTGCCGACATTGTCCACCTCGCCGATGTTTTCCCATTGCGAGAGGATTTCTGGTTCGGGTTGGAGATGGTTCTCCACGGCATAGGCAATCTGGCGGGCATAGTGGCGCAGATAATACGCCAAGCCGTCAGGGATGTGGTTGGCGTCGAACTGGCCTTCCTCGCCAAAGGCAAGGATGGGTTGCGCCACATTGTCGGCGGCCACGATGATGAAACCACCGTCGAAGTTGAAGACATAGAGGGCTTCGGTGCCGCTCTCAGTCGATTGTGTGTAAGCGAGGTCAAGATTGACCACTTGCCTGGCAGCGTTGCGCTGCACATACTTCAAGCCGAGCCGACGGGCTTGCTCCACGTCAACCGGCGAAGCGATGGCACGACCCAAGAACAAGACCGCAGCCACCATCAGAAACAATACTTTCTTCATTGATTAGGATTTTGATTATTAAGATTTTAAACGATTTCAAAAAGGTTTTCGACAATATTATGGACTTATGATCACATCTTGACGATTTTCCTCACGATGGAACTGATACCGTCGCTCACCTTGACAAAATATACACCATTGGGGCAAGTTTCCATGTCGATTTGTGTCGAACCGTTGACAAGAACTTGTTTCGCAACACACTGGCCCACAAGATTATGAACTGCAACAGAAGCGGCATTCGGGGCTTCGACGGTGATTCGTCCCGTGACGGGATTGGGATAGAGCTTCAATCCGTCAAACGGGTTCTCGCCTATGGCCAAATTACAGAAACGGATGAAGTCCTCGCCCGCTTCGGTCGAACCGTATTCCGACTCGCAATCGGAATACACTGCCCTGATTTTGAAAGACTTGTCCATTCCGTTGGTATTAATGACCTCTTGATAGAGGAAATTGTCCTCCATCGTGACGGCGACATCCGTGGTGTCGCCAGCCAGATGGTCAATGACGGTCAAGATGAAATGGTCGGGCAAACGTTCTTCGATGGGATGGCTCCATGTGAGGCTAATCCTATCGGCAGGCACGTGAGTATAACGGAAGTCATACGGCGCAGGGCAAGGCAAGACGGGCGGTTCGGGCGCGACAGGCGTTTCGACACAGACTTCCTCGGAACTATTGTCGAAACCGTCGCCAAACGCTTCCACCTGATAGCAGTAAGTTTGCCCTGCCTCGAGACTCTCATCGGTGAAAACAGTCTCGGTCATTTCGCTAATGGTCAAGCCGTTGCGCGTTAATTTATAGAAGTCAGCTTGGAATGCTGGCTTCCATTGCAGGTTGACGGTCATTGTCACCTCGTCCAGAACGGCTTGGAGGTCGGCGGGTGCGTTCAGCCAATCCACGTCTATATAGAACTTGTCGGCATCAAACCTGTCATTGGCATAGGCCGAGCTGCAACCGATTTCATTGTAAACCGCTTTCACGGCATATTGGTAATGGGTTCCGGGGATGGCGCTGTTGTCCCTGTAATTGTTCGTCACGACACGCTTGATCAGCTTGAAAGGCGTTTCGTCGGTCTTGCGATACACTTCGTAGCCCGAGACGCCTTCGGTTTCGGGCACAGTCCAATAAAGCTGCACCTTATTGTTCGTCGTGTAGTTGAAATAAAGGTCGATGGGCGCGTCGCAGCCCATACCAGAAGTGATACAATACTCGTTGGAATTATCGGTCTCGCCGCCATTGCAAAGGGCCGTGATGTAGTAGCAATGGCCACCAATCTCCGTGTCGGCATCAATGTATTGCTTGTCGTGCGCCATATTGAACAAGTAGCCGTCGCGATAGATGCAATAGCCGAACTCGGGCGTATGGTCACTGTCCCAAGTGAGGATGACGGTACGGTCGTTTTCGGGGTCGATGACGGCTTTCAGGTTGTAGGGCGACTCGCAGATGTTCTCGTTGCCGCAACTGTTGTTCAAGGTCTTGATGAGCCCTGGCTCCAATCCCGACGAAGAGCCTTCATACTGATAGACGACCTGGTTATCGGCATCCCTGATCTTGAAGGAGAGGCTGCTGATGGACGAGTTGGGCGCAGTCCAATAAAGGTTGTTGTTTCCCAAGGCCATTTGGAAGATTTGCAACGAAGCACTGGCCGTGTTGGTGGTCAGGAAGTCGATGTATGAGCCTGCCGCGTTCTGCACGGTGATGCCACCGCCGTCCCAACCAAGGAAATTGGAAGAGGTCATGGTGACTTTCCAGCCGCAATAAGGCCCGAAGACCGCCGTGGTGGAAACGGTGCGACCATAGTGGCCGCCATTGACCACCTGAACGGTATATTCAAACTGGTCGAAATAGGGCACCTCGTCATCATAGGTCACGGCTTGGCCTGGTGCAACCCCGGCCACTTCGCCAACGACCTTGCCGTTGCGTTTCACAAGCACCTTCTCGATGGTGCCCAGAGCCTCGCCCGTGACGGTTTCGGTGGGGTTGGTCCAGCTCAAATGGCCGACGAGCGACACATCGCTGTCGATGCCGACGCTCAGGCTTTCGGCAGCCTTGGGCATCTGGTTGTAAACCGTGTTGGGGATGAAGTCGTAAACGATGGCTTGGCCACCGCTGTATTCGAAGTCTTCCCCATCGATGCGGAAGTAGCCGTTGGACGAACCGCCCCAGCCCCAGTTGAAGTGGAACAAGCCGTCAACGTCGTAGCCGTCGCAAATGAAAGCGTGGCCTCCGCTGGTGCTTTGGCCGGAATAATACAGCGGAATCTGCTGGTCAATGTTCGACTTCAGCAGGGCAATCCAATCGTTGTAGGCATAGCCCGCCTTCGCGATGTGCTCGGCATGTTCCGAGTAGGAGAAATACTCGCTGATTGCAGCCGGGACATCGACGGAATAGGCGCCGCTGCCGTCGGAAGCATAGTTCATATCGACCGCCACGCCGCAATGCCACATCAGCGTGGCAACGGCTTCTTTCTGCTCTTGGGAGGCATTTGAGCCGTAAAAGTCGATCATGTTTGCCCAGTCATACGTCGTTTCGCCGAAATTGGCCGACAAAGTCTGGCCGTTCCATTGGTAGCTATGCTCACCAGTTCCCGTTGTCGGCCATTCCCAGTATTTCATCAGCTGGGCCATTGCCGTAGCGACGCAACCTGTCGGATAACCGTTAGGGACATACATGTTGTAGGGCGGATCCTGGTTCCACTTCTGCTGCACCAACGGCCCGACGACGGATGCGCCGCGGTCAGGGTGCAGGATTCCGAAAGTCTCAAGGTTTTTCCATTGGCAAACGACCTCAGACGAAACGACACGACGATTGGCAACGGTTTCCGCAACGTCGGATGAGAGTTCGCCAAGCATGAAGAGGAGGCCGTCGGGGGCACGGTCATAGTCGAAATGACCGCAATCGGAATAGCCGAGGATGGGCGAATAGGCATCGTCGGCTGCGACGACGACAAAGCCACCGCTGAAATTGAAGACATAAGCCGTGGCCGTGCCGTTGTCGGCGCGGAAAGTGTAGGCCAACGAGAGGTCGTCTGCGGCATTTCGGGCTGAAAACGCCTTGTGGGAGACGAATTGCCAGCCCAAACGTCGTGCCTTGAACACTTCAACCGGGTTGGCCGTTAAGGGCGGAATGCCCAGACAAAGGGCCAAAACGAAAAGCAAGGTTTTTTTCATAGGCTGAGAATTATGGGGTTTCAAGGCCACAAAAATAGGAAAATTTATGTTTTCTGCTCCTTTTTCTTTGCCGCAGGGAACAAAATGTTGTTCAAGATGAGCCTATAGCCGGGCGAGTTGGGGTGCATGTCGAGTTCGGTTGGCGGGTCGCCGACGATGTGCTGGTAGTCCTCGGGGTCGTGTCCGCCGAGGAAAGTCCAGAAGCCGTTGCCGAAGTTGCCGTGGATGTAGCGGTCCTCGTTGAGTGCGCCGTTGTCGCCCAAAACGATGACCGACGGCTTTACCGTGGCCTTGTTGAAGGCTGTGGTCTGACCCATGAAGCCTTTGACGAGGCGCTCGTGGCACTGCGTGAGCATGGTCGGCACGGGGTCCCATTTGGCGGAGAAGTCGAAAAGCAGGAAATAGTCGTTCTCTTCCCTCACACGCTGCATCCGTCCCTGCGTGACGTCGATGTTGGAGATTTCATACTCCTGTGGGTTGGTGGAGACCTTGAAATCGGTGAACGCGAAACAATTCTCATAGTCAAGGCGTTGCGGGTCGCCGCCGCGGATTGGGTCGCCGTCGAACATGTAGTCGCAGATGTCGAGGCCGTCGGCGGCAAGGGCCACATCGAAGCTGTCGGGGGCCGAGCACATGGCGAACATGTAGCCGCCGCCCGCCACGAACTCGCGGATTTTCTTGGCCACTGCGAGTTTCAACTGCGAGACCTTGCCGAAACCCCACTTTTGCGCGGTGGCCTCCTGTTGGCGCACATCCTCCTGATACCAAGGATAGCTGCGGTAGCGTGCCCAAAACTTGCCGTACTGCCCCGTGAAGTCCTCATGATGCAGGTGGAGCCAGTCATAGGAAGGCAGAACGCCTTGCAGCACCTCATCGTCATAGACAACATCGTATGGTATCTCGGCGTATGTCAAGACTAGGGTGACGGCATCGTCCCAAGGCAGGTTGTTCTTGGGCGCATACACGGCCACGCGCGGCACCTTTTGCAGTTTCATCTCGTCCATGTTGACGCCCGGGTCGGCAATTTCGGCCAAGACCGCATCCGCCTGCGCGTCGGCGATGACGTTGTATGACACGTTGCGCATCTTGCACTCGCGCTCAAACATCTCATGGTAGGGAATCAGGTAGCTCCCTCCCCTATAGTTCAGCAGCCAGCTGATTTCCACCTCGCGCTGCAGCACCCAATAGGCCACGCCGTAGGCTTTCAGGTGGTTGGTTTGCGTTTCGTCCATCGGGATGAGGAGATAGGCGGCCTTTGTTGGCAAGGCCATAACCAAAAGAAGAAGGATGAGACAGGGTTTTCGCATGGCAAATCAATTATAAATCGGGCGCAAAAATAACAAATAACCAAAAAACGTGCATCCATTTCTCAGAATTTCACATACCGCTCCATCAAAGGATTGACAGGTTCCACTTCCTCCAGCAAGGCCTTGAGCTGGTTCCAGTCCTTGATCATGCCGCGTTTCTCGCGTTGGTTGAAAATGCGCTTCACTTGGTTGTAGTTGAGGTATGGATGGTTCACCAAGGTCTTGAAGTCCGCGCGGTTCACGTCGATTCTTGCAACGTCGGCGTCACCTATTTTAATATAAGGTGCAGCGACGTTATAGCGTGCCTCATCCATGCCCTTCACCTCCAAAAGCTGCTCTTTGTTGAGATAGCCGCCCAATTTCTCCCGATAGGCCACGATTCGAGCCGCCGTGTATGGTCCAATCTGCGGCAACTCGGTCAGCAGCGCCGAATCGGCAGTGTTCAAATCCACTACGGGAATCGTTTTCTGCACCTTCTTTTCTTCCACAACATTTTGGTTCTCCTTGGTTTCTGTCTTGGGTTTGGCGTATTCCTTGCGTGCCACTTCGGGCAGGACGATATAAGACTCCAACTGTGCGAAATCCTCTTCACTGATGGTGTAGAGCTTGGCCACGTCGTTCTTCGAATAGAACTTCCCACCCTTGTCACGGTAGTTAATGATATTGCGTATCTGCTTGTCAGTAAGTCCAATACGGCGTCCTTCCTCCTCAGTCATCGTATTTGGGTTGAAGGGGAAGGGCTGCAACTCGGCCATTTCCTGCGATTGCGAGGCCTTTTGTTGCTCCATTTCTTCCACCGCCGCCCGACGCAAAGCCAAGAGCGAGTCAAGGTTGTGGAGCGAGGCCTCGTCCAAAGAGACCCTCGGCCTCCACAAGAGGCAAGCCAACACCAAGGCGAGGATACAGACCCCTATCGTGATGACAGCAATACGCTCTACCTTACTGAAAGTAAACCACTTGCGCAACCCATCCATCGTTTCTCATTTAATGAGTCCTGTGACGAACACCACTGCAATTGCCAATGGAGCCAAATACCTGATAATGAAGTAAATTATTGCCTTCATTGGCGCTTTCAGCGCACCTTCGTTGGCCACTTCGGCAAAGAATTGGCTTTTGCCCATCTTCCAGCCGACGAAGATGACGATCAGCATCCCGCCGAGAGGCAGCATGACATTGGACGAGATGAAGTCCATCGCGTCGAACATGGTCTTGCCGCATATGGTGAACGGCGTGTTTTCCATCAGGCTCAGCGAGGCGAAAGCACCCACCAACAAACTGATGGCGCAGGCCACGATGGTGGCCCACTGCCGCTTGATGTGAAGCTGTTCCGAAACGTAGGCCACCACGACCTCAAGGAGCGAAATCGTAGAGGTCAGCGCGGCTATGGCCAACAGCACGAAGAAGATGATGCAGAAGAAATAGCCACCTGCCATTTGGTTGAAAATCATAGGTATCGTATTGAATACCAAACCCATTCCCGCCTTTGGGTTGATCCCGAACGAGAATGCGGCGGGAAAGATGACGATGCCCGCCAAAAGAGCAATCAGGGTGTCGGCAATCACGACAGAAAACGCCGTCGAAGTGAGGTTGTCGCTCTTTTTGATATAGGAGCCGTAAGTGATGAGCACGCCCATGCCAAGGCTCAGCGAGAAGAAGCCCTGCCCGAGGGCGTTGATGAGCACCTTGCCCGTAATCTTCGAGAAATCAGGCTTGAAGAGGAACGAAAGCCCCTCGCCTGCTCCAGGCAAAGTCACTGAACGGATGCCAAGCACAACGAGGATAACAAAAAGCAGGGGCATGAGGATTTTGGCGTATTTTTCGATACCGTCTTGCACGCCTTTGAAAACCACGAAACCAGTCAAGAAGATGAAAACGGCTTGCCACATCACGTTGCGCCAACCCATGTTGTGGAAATCGGCGAAGTCCTGTTCAATGGTGGCCAAATCCTTGCCTCTGAATGAGTTGGTCACAGCCTTGACGATGTACTCCAACGTCCAGCCCGAGACGGTGGAATAGAACGCGAAAATAATGAAGCCGCACAAAACACCCAAGTATCCGACCAAAGGCCAAGCCGATTTCGGAGCCAGTTTTTTGAACGCCCCCACTGCGTTGCTCTGTGAGCGTCGTCCAATGGCCAACTCCGACAACATCACGGGGACGCCGAGGAAGATGACAACGACCAAATAGACCAACAAGAATGCTGCACCGCCGTTGTTGCCCAATTCGCAAGGGAAGCGGTAGATGTTGCCTAATCCGATGGCCGAGCCTGCAGCTGCGGCGATAATGCCGATCTTCGAGCCGAAGCCATCGCGTTTTTTCTTGATTTCTGTCATGTTTTTCGCTTTTATGCCGGACCTTCCAACAAGTTCAGTAGTCCTTCCGTCAATGCCTCTGGCTGTACCTGTTGAAGCGCCGTACAAAATTTGTTATCTCTTTTCTCCATAAGCCAAGTCGCCCACGTCGCCAATGCCCGGAACGATGTAGGCCTTGGCGGTCAGTTCCTCGTCGATGCTGCCCACCCAGATGGTGACGGGCTTGCGCGACAGCTTGCGCTTCACGTGCTCCAAGCCATCGGCGCTGGCCACGGCGGCCGCGATGTGGATGTGCTTAGGCTCCATCTCGTTGAGCAGGCCGTCCAAGGTCTTCACGATGGACTCGCCCGTGGCCAACATCGGGTCGCAGAGGATGAGCACTTTGCCGTCGAGCTCGGGCGAGGAGTAATACTCTACCCTGATTTCGTAGTCCTCGTTCTTGTCGTATTTGCGGTAGGCCGCGATGAACGCGCTGTCGGCATGGTCGAACATGTCGAGCATTCCGTTGTGGAAAGGCACGCCGGCCCGCAGTATGGTGGCGATGACAGGCTGTTCCTTCAGCAGCCTTGTCTCCTTGATGCCTAAGGGGGTGACCACCTCATGGGTCTCATAGTCCATGGTCTTGCTGATTTCGTAGGCCATGATTCCGCCAATGCGTTCGAGGTTATGGCGGAAGCGCAGGCGGTCTTGCTGGATGGCGGTGTCGCGCAGTTCGGCCATAAACTGGTTGAAGATGCTGTCGGATGCGCCTAATTCGTGGATTTGTATCATAAGATCAAGTGTTAAGTTGGCACAAAGATAAAGGATTTTTTGATACAAGGAGACAGTTTTTTGTTTTTTTGTCATGCAGGTCGCCCGATTCACAAAAAAACAGCCGCCTCCTATCAAGGAAGCGACCGTTCGCGACATATTGAGATTTGTGCGTGTTTCCGTTTAACTCACACCATCTTCCGCGCCTCGTCCAGAATCATTTCGGCGAAACGCTCGGCATCGGCTTCGGTCTTGCCCTCGCTGTAGATGCGGATGATGGGCTCGGTGTTCGACTTGCGCAGATGCACCCAACCCTCAGCGAAGTCGATCTTCACACCGTCGATAGTTGTAACCTGCTCATTCTTAAACTTCTCGGCAAACTTGGCCAAAATGCCGTCCACGTCGGTAGTGGGTGTCAGTTGAATCTTGTTCTTCGACATGAAATATGCCGGGTATTCCTTCTTCAGCTCGGAGCATTTCACCTTCTTTTCGGCCAATTGCGTGAGGAACAAGGCCGTGCCTACGAGCGCGTCGCGACCGTAGTGCAACTCAGGATAGATGACACCACCGTTACCCTCGCCACCGATGACTGCACCGACTTCCTTCATCTTCTCCACTACGTTGACCTCGCCAACGGCAGCGGCAAAGTATTGTTGGCCATGCTTTTGCGTCACGTCTCTTAAAGCGCGGGTCGAAGACAGGTTACTGACCGTCG
This sequence comes from Bacteroidales bacterium, assembly GCA_017439405.1. Taxonomy (GTDB): domain Bacteria; phylum Bacteroidota; class Bacteroidia; order Bacteroidales; family F082; genus Limimorpha. The sequence continues at coordinate 55,311 of JAFSJF010000131.1, read as the reverse complement.
GACCAGGTGTGTGCTTCAGGATGAAGTCGGCCACCGAGACCAATGTGTATTCCTCTCCAAACAATTCACCGTCCTCCTTGACGAAGACCAAGCGGTCAACGTCAGGATCGACGACCACGCCGAAGTCGCAACCTTGCTCCTTGACGTAGCGGCAGATGTCGGTCAAGTTTTGGGCCAGCGGCTCAGGCGTATGGGCAAACTTGCCCGTCGGCTCGCAATTAAGCTCAAGCACCTCATTCACCCCGAGGGCGCGCAACATCTTCGGGATAGCGATGCCGCCAGTGGAATTGACCGCGTCCACGGCCACCTTGAAGTTGGCCTTGGCAATGACCTCCTTGTTCACCAACGGCAGTTGGCAGACCATCTCAACGTGCTTGTCCATCCAGCCTTCAACTTGTTGATAATTACCGATTTGCTCAATCGGAACAAACTCGAAATCGTCCTTGGAGGCCACATCAAGCAACCATGCGCCTTCGGCAGCGGAGATGAACTCGCCCTTCTCGTTGAGGAGTTTCAAGGCGTTCCATTGCGCAGGATTGTGGCTCGCCGTAAGGATGATGCCAGCGTCGGCTTTCAGACCTGTGACGGCGATTTCGGTGGTGGGCGTGGTGCTCAGGCCGATGTCGAGCACGTCGGCACCCATGGCTTGCAAAGTACCGCAAACCACCTGATTCACAAGGAATCCTGAGAGACGCGCGTCGCGACCCACCACGATTTTGGGCCGTTTGACACCACGGTGTTGCACATATTTCACGAAAGCGGCGGTGAATTTCACCATGTCGATAGGAGTCAAGTTGTCGCCCGGCTGGCCCCCGATGGTGCCGCGAATGCCGGAGATGGATTTAATCAGTGTCATTTTATAGTTGTTAAGTTGTTAAGTTATTCAGTTGCAGGACTGTCACATAGGCTGCCAAATAATGTCATTGTTGAATTGAAAAATCCAAAACGATGGGATAATGGTCTGAGGCCTTATAATGTATTCGCCTGAAATCCAGCGGCTTAATTTGGCTATTCCCCCAAATGTAATCAATGCGCATCAAAGGCAGTTTCCCGGCGTATGTCGGCTTGATGCCGCGCCCCACCTTCGTAAACGAATCCATGAAACCCGCCTTTTGCATCTGCCTGTAAGTGTAGGAAAGCGGCGTGTCGTTGAAGTCGCCACACATAATCACCGGGCAGTCCAACTGGGCCACGGATTCCAGCACCCCGGAAAGCTCCTCGCTGCGACGTTCAAAGGCGTATTTCAGCTTTCGCGCCACCGTCATGCCTACCGTGTCGAACTGGTTGCGCAACTCGTTGGAATTGGTCAGCACGTTAATCTCGCCCTCCGTAATCTGAAATGAAACCAAGTGAAGATTGGCTACATAAAACCTACCCTTGTCGCCAGCATCGACAGAGACCATGACACCCGAAGTGACTTCCTTCTCCAAACGACTCTCTTCCGTGGCCTTGGCCAATGGGTATTTCGAAAAGATGACATTGCCCCCGTAATTCCTTTTTTTGTTGTAATAGACATGCTGGAATCCGGCACCTTGTGCGAATTCCTCGATACATTGTGCTCGTGACATCTTGGAACTAAAACCGTTAAACTCCTGACAACAAAGCACATCGGGATTCTGTTCTCGCACCTTGTCCATGATTTCGTAGGCAAAGTCTTTTTTTTCCATCTCATTATTTAAATGGATGAAATTGTGTACATTGTAGCTCATCACGCGAATATAGCCGCTTTCATTCACGGGCTTGCCAAAGGAAAGCGATTTACGAATGCCTGGAATGGCCACCACCAAAGCCAGGACCGCAATCCAAACCTTGCGCGACCAAAGAAATAACAACAAAAAGAAAATCAATAAATTAAAAGCAAAAATCTCCCAAAAGGCCAAGCCGAAAAACGAAGCCCAGCTGAACTTCTTCGGGTCGAGATAAGGATTCACGACGCTTAACGTCATGGCTATCAGCCCGATGAAAGCCAACAATGCCAAGATGAACACCAACAGCTTCCCGAAAAATCCGCGCTCTCTCCTAACCATCTCACTTGCTGTTTTTGAACAAAAACTCCTTTTCCTCATCGGTCAGGCTGGCGTAGCCACTTTTGGAAATCTTGTCCAAGATGGCATCCACATTGCGCTCTCTTTCAGCCTTTTGGCGGTTGTATTCGCCATCATCGCGAGATACGCGTTGCTCGTCGCGAATCTCCTCGAAGGGCGTGTATTTCGTGCGTGACCGATCCTTCCATGATTGGATTATATCCTTCAGTTTCCTGAAATTCTTGTCCTGACCCGCTGGGTTTTTCCTCCAATACAAAATCAGCAGCAATCCGAACAACATGCCGCCAAGGTGGGCGAAATGCGCCACGTTGTCGAAACCCGTCAGCCCAGTAATCAGCTCAATGACCGCATATCCGATGACGAACCACTTCGCCTTGATGGGAATCAGGAAGTAGAAGTAAATCATCGAGTTAGGGAACATCATGCCGAAAGCCAAAAGCAGGCCATAGACAGCGCCAGATGCGCCCACGGTGTTCATCATGTTCAAATAGGTGTCCATGGTGACGATTTGGCCGCCAAGATTCACCGTTGAGTATTGCGCCAACGAGGTCGTGTATTGGATGTATTGAACCAATTCCTGGCACAAGCCTGCCCCGATGCCGCAGACCATGTAGAACAGCAAGAAACGCTTCGATCCCCAAAGGTTTTCGAGCGTGTTGCCGAACATCCATAGGGCGAACATGTTGAAAAACAAATGCCCGAAATTGGCGTGCATGAACATGTAGGTGATAATCTGGTAAATCCTGAAGTCGGAAGCTCTGAAGAAGTGCAAGCCAAGGACGTCGGTCAGGTCGATGTTGAAACGGGTCAAAGTGATTGTGGCCAAATACATCAAAACATTGATTATCAATATGTTCTTTACAATTGTCGGCAACACCTTGAATCCTGTTGGGCTGAATTGTTCGTTCATTTTCCTATGATTTCTGGTTTCACATATTTTTCATTTTTTTGTGGTGGTTTATACCTGTTTTCATGGCAATACACCGTCTTCCCAATCTTCCCTACAATACTACTTTCAACTATCAAACTTATCGAAGTTTCTCCATCAACTCTTCCATTCCAATGATAACATATATCTTCTTCCCATTCGGCGCGATTTCCGGCACGTTGCAGGCAAAAAGCTGGTCCACAAGATTTTGCATCTCTGGTTCGGTCAGCCTCGTTTGCGCCTTGATGGACAGTTGCATGGCCATTGTCTTAGCCATGTTCAGCTTTCTGTCTAACTGCAAGTCGGTGCGGTTTATTTTGTAGTTGTCCAAAATCTTTTCCACAAGCTCCAGGATATCGCAACCAGCCGAGTCGGAGGGCGTTCCATTTATCATGAAAGTGGTCGGGGTGGCCTGTTCCAACACGAATCCGAGGTTTTCCAACTCGGGTTGCAACTCTTTTAGCAGCGAGGCGTCGTTAAGGTTGAGGGTCAAAGCCTGAGGAAACAGATCCTGCTGCGAGGCGCCACTATGGTTTTCCATCTGTTTCAGATACTTCTCAAACAACACCCGTGTGTGTGCCAAATGTTGGTCAATCAGCAAGATACCCGACCTCACCGTGGTAACGATATAGGTCTGGCTCACTTGCAGATACTGGGTGTTCGCAGAGGTTTCGGCAGCATTTTCGTCCTCCACGTCATTATTATTAACAGACGGCAGGCCTATGCGCTCTCCGTAGAGTTGCCGCCAGTCGCCCGATGGCTTGTCGCGATGCTGCGGAAAATCGTTCCATCTCGACCTAACATACTGACTTGAAGTCGTTTGAACGAAAGGATTGAACATTTCATCGACAGGCACATTGGGCATAATCAAAGGGCTTGAGGATTTGGCCACCTCTCCGAAATCGATGTTCAGGTCGGGCGTTTCGGTGAAGTCGATGGTCGGCGAAAGGTTGTGCTGCCCGATGGCTTTGCGAACGGCAGCGTGAAGGATGGCATACACCAACTTGACGTCCAGAAAGTTGACCTCGGTCTTGGTAGGATGAATGTTGATGTCGATGTCGGCTGGATTGACTTCGATATTGAGAAAATAGCCCGGAAAGCTGTCCTTCGGAATCATCTCCATGAAGGCATTCTCTATGGCGTGGTGCAGGTAGGCGTGTTTGATAAAGCGCTTGTTCACAAAGAAATACTGCTCGCCGCGCGTCTTCTTTGCGTATTCGGCCTTGACAATGAAGCCGTGTATGCACACCCGCTCCGAGTCTTGGTTGACAGGCAGCAGCTTCTCTGCATAGTTGCTCCCAAACAACCCCATGATACGCTGTTTTAGGTTGCCTGAATAAAGGTGATAGAGTTCTTTGCCATCGCTCGTCAGCGTGAAGCCTGTTTCAGGGTTCATCAACGTTGCGCGAGTGAACTCTTCCACAATGTGGCGCATCTCAGCCTGCGGCGACTTGAGGAAGTTGCGCCGTGCGGGGACGTTGAAAAACAGGTTCTTGACGGTGAAGCTCGTGCCTACCGACATGGGTACCAGGCTTTGTTCCTTGACCACCGAGCCTTCGTTGACAATCTTGGTGCCCACCTCGTCCTCCTTGCGGCGTGTCTTTAGTTCCACCTGTGCGATAGCGGCGATGCTGGCCAAAGCCTCGCCACGGAAACCCATCGTACGGATGGCGAACAGGTCTTCGGCACGACTGATTTTCGAGGTGGCGTGCCGCTCAAAGCAGAGACGCGCGTCCGTTTCCGACATGCCGCAACCGTTGTCGATGACCATGATGAGCGACTTGCCGGCGTCCTTCACCACAAGGTCGATTTGGGTGGCTCCGGCATCCAAGGCGTTCTCCATCAGCTCCTTGACGGCTGAGGCGGGACGTTGTATCACCTCCCCAGCCGCAATCTGGTTGGCGACACTGTCGGGCAAGAGTTTGATGACATCAAGCATGACTATTTACCCATCAAGCCGCTAACGATGTTGGTCATCAGCGGAGTGCAGAAAATGAAGTAGAAGATGAAAGCCACAAACACGCCAAGCACGATTCTACGAATCAGCTTGGTGCGCTGTTCCTCCTTGCTTTCCTCGTCCTTCTTGACGCTCCAGCTTCGGCGCATTTGGGCGCGAAACTGCTCCTCGTGGCTCAGCTTGGCATCGTAGCCCAGCTCGGCCTTTTTCTGTTCCCACGCTTCTTTTTCAGGGTCATAATAGCGTGGTATGTAATTGAATTTCTTTGGATTATGTTTAAAAAAGAATGCCATGTCTCAAATTGTTGAAGGTTCATAAAGCCACCTCGACCGAAAGGCTACAAGGTGGGATAATCATCGTCGCTTGAGGAATACAGTTCGTCGTCTTCCTCATATTTGGCGTCACAGCCAAGGTCGTTCCACTTGTTGCGCCAAAGGGCTTCCAAACGGTCGGCCAACGCTGTCAGAGTTTTCGTTTCCTCTTCAGAGACAGAAAGTCCGATGCTGGCGTTCTCGATGTCGGACCTCAGTCCCAAAATCCCGAAACCCAGCATTTGCAAGTCGTCGCAACTGGTGGTCTCGAGGATTTGGCTTTCGATGTGCGCCATATCCTTCTCCAAACCCGAACACGCCTTTGAATGACCGTTTCGGCAAGCGCAAAGCATTGATAAAAAGACTGTTATGCAAACAAGGATGATGGATTTTCTCATATCTTTCCTATTTTATTTGTGGCAAAAGTAGGAAATATTTCGGAATGAAGCCACATTAAAATTATATAGTAAATGCCGAAACAGTAGCTTTTCCGCCCCCAACGATTTCTTTGACAAAGGTTTATCAAGTTATAAACAACTAATGTTGATTTCTTTTCCCGAAAAAAAGAAAAATGTTGGAGGAAAAAGGGAGAGGCTTTGGGAGGAAAGCCTTATATTTGCACCGGATTTTGGAGGGAAAAAGTACATTTATTCAATGATAATCAATCAACTCAATCAAATTTCTAACTTAAATTGTTTTTCTATGAAAAAGTTACTTACCCTGTTCGTGGCTTTAATTGCCACAGTGAGCCTCATGGCTCAAGTGACTTCATCGAGCATCAGCGGCAAGATCACCGACCAGAGAAAAGGTGTGTTGCCGGGTGCGACCGTTGTAGCCACTCACACCCCTTCTGGCGCACAGTATTATGCTGTAGCCGATGCGAACGGCAACTACCGTTTGCTCAACATCCGTCCAGGCGGCCCTTATAAGGTTGAGTACCGCATGGTTGGTTTCCAAACGGTTATCCAAGAAGGCATTACCGCCACTTTGGGTGAGACCAAGATCTTGAACGTCCGCATGAATGAAGAGTCCATCGGCTTGGGCGAAGTCGTCGTCGCAGCCGAGGCCATCAGCAATGGCATGGACAGCGACCGCGCCGGTGCCACCACCACGGTGAGTACGGAGCAAATCACCGCCCTGCCCACCATCACCCGCAGCTTGAACGACGTGATGGCCCTGACTCCTCAGGCCGCTGCCACTTCCAACGGTCTGGCCATCGGCGGCGGCAACTACCGCTCGTCGTACGTCACCGTTGACGGTGCTGCCTTCAACAACGCCTTCGGTATCGGCGGCAACCTGCCTGCTGGCGGCAGCCCCATCTCGTTGGACGCCATCGAAGCCATGACCATCAACATCACGCCTTTCGACGTGCGTCATAGCGGCTTCACTGGTGGTGCCATCAATGCCGTCACCAAGAGCGGTACCAACAACTGGCACGTCAGCGTGTACGACTACTTCACCAACGACGGTCTCATCGGCACCAAGTTCGGCAAAAAAGACGAGTTCGGCAACTTCCCGGAGCGCCTGAAGCTCTCACAATCGTTGGACAACACCGTTGGCTTCAGCGTCGGCGGCCCCATCGTGAGAGACAAGCTGTTCTTCTTCGTGAACTTCGAGTACCAGAGCGACGTTGACCCTGGCCAAACCAGCTTTGCCCGCGAAAGTGAGGAACAGGAGTACGGCGGAAGCACACAGTACAACCGTCCTACGGTCGAGAAGATGGAGGAAATCAAGAACTACCTCCAAACCACTTACGGCTATGACCCTGGTCGCTACCAGAACTACAGCGCCAGCACGCCCGACATCAAGTTGCTCGCCCGTTTGGACTGGAACGCCGGTGCCAACGACAAGATCAACGTCCGCTACAGCTTGGTGAAGAACAAGTATTCCACCGCTCCTTCGAGCTCCATCAACCCGCTGTCGAGCAGCGTCTATAACCGCAACACCTACGGCCGTACATCGGAATATGCCCTCTACTTCGAGAGCAGCCGTTACTTCCAGGAGCAGAACTTCAGCTCCGTCGCCGCCGAGTGGAATCATAGCTTCCTGAGCGGCCGCGCCAACAACATGTTGCGTGCCACGTATTCGCATCAGTATGAGCCTCGTAGCTTCGTGGGCGACCTCTTCCCCACCGTCGATATTCTTGAGCCCCTTGAGGATGGCACCCCGGCTGTTTACACCAGCTTCGGTCCCGACCCGTTCACCTACGGCAACCTCCGCGACGTGCAGACCGCTGTTGTCACTGACGAGTTCACCTACCTCGCTGGCATCAACAACTTAACCTTCGGTCTCCAGTATGAGTTCGACAATACCAAGAACGGGTTCATGCAAGGCGGTGCCGGCTACTATGTCTATAACAGCTGGAACGACTTCGTGACCAACGCCAACCCGCGTGCTTTCGCCATCACATACGGCAACAACGAAAACCACACCCAGGTCTATCCTTCCTTCAACTACATGCAAGGTTCGGTCTATGCCCAAGACGAGTTGACCTTCAGCGAGAACTTCAGGCTCACTGCTGGTCTCCGTGTCGAGGTGCCGTGGTATCCTTCGATTGCCGGCTACAACACCAACAGGGAGTTTGACTCTCTTGCCGCCGTCGAGTCGTTCTACACCAACGCCAACGGCGAAGCTGTTCCTTCCACCATCTACGGTTTATCGACCGCCAACATGCCCAAGGCACGCGTGAACTTCTCGCCCCGCTTGGGCTTCAACTGGGACCTCACCGGCGACCGCAAGTACATCATCCGCGGCGGTTCGGGCCTCTATACGGGCCGTCTGCCCTTCGTGTGGATCGTCTCCACCGTAGGTAACTCCAACTGCCTGCAGAACCAGTACATCAACAGTAACGAAGAAGAGCAAATCAAGTTCTTCACCAACCCGAACGAAATCATCGCCAACAACGCCGACCTCCTGCTGACGGGCGACCTGCCGGCTCCCCAGTCCACCACCATCATGGACCAGAACCTCCGCATGCCCCAAACCTGGAAGAGCAGCTTGGCTGCCGACATCGAAATCCCCGGCGGCATCAAGGCCACTGTGGAAGGCATCTACAACAAGGACATCACCTCCGTGGCCGTCACCAAGCTCGGAATTGTTGAGAACGGCACCATCCAGCTTCCAGGCGAACCTGGCGAAAGAATGACGTGGACCAGCGAGGGCATCATGAACTCGCTCAATAAGGCCGTCACTCCTTATTATATTACCAACACCGACAAGAACGGTTACTACTACAGCGTCACCGGTCAGTTGAGCAAGCGCTTCAACTTCGGCCTCGACCTCATGGCCGCCTATACCTATGCTGAAGGCAAGAACGTGACCGACGCTATCGGCGACCAAGTCACTTCGGCTTACAACACCAACGCTTTCGGCATCAACGGCTCCAACGTCCACGAACTGGGCTACAGCAGCTATGTGTCACCCAACCGAGTCCTCGTCAACGTGGGCTGGAACTGGGCCACCGGCCAACACACCAACGAGACCATCGGCCTCTACTATGAAGGCTTCAACCACTGCTACATCGGTGGCTACAGCTACACCCGCTACAGCTACACCATGACCAGCAACGTCAACGGTGACGGCGGCTCCAACAGCTTGGCCTACATCCCGACGGAAGCCGAACTCGAGACCATGCCTTTCGTGAGTGCCGAGAACAAGGCCGACTTCAACGACTTCATCAAGGCCGACAAGTACTTGAGCACGCACCGTGGCCAGTATGCCGAGCGTGGCGGCGCCATCGCTCCTTGGAGACACACCTTCAACTTCAAGTATGAGAGAACCTACAAGTTCCATGGTGGCGAAAGCATCAGCTTCGGCGTGGATGTGAAGAACATCGCCAACCTGTTCTGGAGAGGCTGGGGCAACATGCAGCGCCTGAGCAGCAGCGACATCATCAAGCTGACGGGCAACGGCACGGACGAGAACCCCTACACCTACCAGTTCACCAACCCCATCTGGAGCGAGTACGCCAGCACCTACTCCACTTGGTCGGCTGCCCTGAACCTCCGCTTCAACTTCTAATCTGAACGGAAGCATCCTTACGAAAAAAGCACCTCGTTTCGGGGTGCTTTTTTTGGAATAGGGAGATTGTGTCTTGCAAAATCACTCTTTCTTCCTCCGCTTGAAAACCTTCGTCCGCAACATGAAAACCGTCAAGGCAGCCCAGAAAAGTACCAAAATGCCAAGCGTTACCCAAGTGGCGTTCAGGCTTTGCGGAGCATAGCCCATCAACAGCAGAACGGGAAATCCGAGCACAATGGCAGAAAGAGTCTGCAAAACGAGGTTATTGGCGGCAGGTGTCTCAAACTTCGGGTCGATTTCGCGCAAAAGAATCATGCCGTTGCTGGCCGTGCCTGTCAGCATCCCGAACATCGAGAAGAAGCCTTCGTACTTGTAGTTGGGATACAGGTGCTTGGAAATCCACAACACATAGACAAAGGTGACGATGGCACCCAAAGTGACAATGATAATGAATGGCAACACGAATTTTCCGAAATTCTCGAAACTGATGGCCGCCGTGCCCGCCACAATCATGATGTCGAAGCAAAAGCCGCTGATGCGGTTGAGCATGTAGTTGTTGATGTACTCGCGACTCATAATCTTTGCCTTCTTGAAGCGTTTCAGTATGGACTTGAAAAGAATGCCGAACAGCGTGCCAATCAGGAAATTGAAGCCCCAAAGCATGGGTTTCAGCGTGTTTTCGCCAAACTTGCCCAACTCCATGCCTTGTATCCAGTTAGTGAACAGATACACAAGGAAATAGACGAACAGCACCATGCAAATCTGCACCGAGAGCTTGTCGATTGACTCGGCATCGGGAATCTCGCCCTCGCTTTCATAGTCTTTTAATGTATTCACTTGTGCGTCAGCGATTTTCTTTCTCGACAAGACACCCTTTCTACGTAATATATTCATATAAATCACGCCCACCACGCTGCCCACGATGAAGCCCATCGCCGCTATGGAAAGCCCGAAGTCGGCTCCAGGGAAGTCCAAGCCCTGCTGTGTGGCCCAGCCCGTGAAAATCTTTCCGAAGTTCAAGGCTTGTCCAGGCCCTTGGCCGTAACCCATCGGCAATAACAGTCCAGCCGCGTAGAACAATCTCTTGCCGAAAAGGAAAAACGGGATGGATACCAACAAACCAACGATGCCTTGTATGACGTATGTGGAAGCCGTCAAAGCACCCGTTTCAATCACCTTCATCGGCGTTGATTTCGACTCTATCTTATTGTTTTTCAAGGCCAAAGCAACAAAACCCAAGCCTAAGGCATGATAGGTCACAATCTCCATCATCGGCTTGTTGATGATTTCGCGGCAGTTGGGAAAAGCCTTGAAAACGAGCAACAGCAAACCGCCGAGCAAGGCCGAGGGCAGCAAGCTCTTGTTCAGGAATGGGACTTTGGTTCTCAGCACGTTACCCAAGAGGAGGGCCGTCGCCAAAATGCAGAACTGAATCAACCATTGCCAAGCCTCTGGCCGGTCGAAGGTCATTACAGAGGAATCTAAGAGTATCATAATTGTAATTATTTGACATTCAACATTTTTTCTATGCTAATTTTACAGCAGTTCCACTTGCCGAGACCATCAACATCCCATTGTTCGTGCCAAGCACTTCATAATCAATGTCAACGCCGACAACCGCGTCTGCACCCATTGTACGGGCACGTTCTTCCAACTCTTTCAGAGATTGAGTGCGAGCCTCGACAAGCTCTGACTCGTATGAACCTGAACGTCCGCCAATAATATTCCTAATGCTGGCTCCAAAATCCTTGACGAAATTCACTCCAGCAATCACTTCTCCGAATACGACACCTTTGTATTCAATGATAGTGCGGCCCTCAATGTTTGGTGTAGTCGTAAGTATCATAATGTGTTGTTTTAAATGACCAAATTGCAGTTTTTGTTAATTCGCCTGCAAAAATATGTATTTTTCATTTATTGAGCGAAAAACCTTTAATTTTGCGCCATGAAAAAGCCGCTGCAACTCTTCCTCACTTTCTTCAAAATCGGGGCCTTCACCCTCGGCGGCGGCTATGCCATGCTGTCGATGGTGGAGAAGGCTGTCGTGGACCAAAAGAAATGGATTCCGACGGACGAGTTTTGGGACATGATTGCCGTGGTGCAGTCGCTGCCGGGTGTGTTTGCCGTCAATACGGCCTTGTATGTCGGCCATCGAATCGCGGGTGCGAAAGGCGCTTTCGCCGCCATGCTCGGCGCCATCATCCCCAGCATCACCATCATTCTGCTTTTGGCCACGGTATTCCGCGAGTACCGCGAACAGCCCGTGATGGAGCGCATCTTCAAGGGCATCCGTCCGTGCGTGGTCGCGCTCATCCTCGCCCCTTCCCTGCGCATGATCAAGTCGGCCAAGGTGACTTGGAAAACCGCCATCATCCCCATCACGACGGTGTTTCTCATTTGGTGGTGCAAGATTTCACCTGCCTACGTCATCCTTACCGCCATCGCGGGAAGCATGATTTACGCGGTAATTATTCAAAGACGCGAGACTAAAGGACAGAAGACGGAGGACGGAAGACAGAGGACAATCATAAGTCCAAAGTCCCCCGACCCACGTCAGGAGAGGAAGGAGGCCAAGCCATGATTTACTTGCAGTTGCTTTGGGTGTTCGTGAAAATCGGCGTGTTGGGCTTCGGCGGCGGCTATGCCATGCTCTCGCTCATCCAACACGAAGTGGTGGACCACTACGCTTGGATGACCACAACCGAGTTTGCCGACATGGTGGCCATCTCGCAGATGACCCCCGGCCCGATTTCCATCAATTTGGCGACCTACGTGGGCTATACCACGGCGGGTTTCGGTGGCTCGCTGTTGGCCTCGTTTGCGCTTTGCCTGCCGTCCGTCATCATGGTGTATCTCATCCTTAGACTGTTCATGAAAAAAAAGGACAACCCATTGATGGACAACACCTTGAAAGGCCTGAAACCTGCCATCGCCGGACTCATCTTCGCAGCCGGACTCTCCATGATGAATACCCAAAACTTTTCGGATTTCGGTCGTGGGCAACACAATATCAGCGTGATTGTCTGCGTTTTGTCTTTCGTGGCTTCCTATTTCTTCAAGGCCAACCCTATCTTGCTTATCGTATTATCAGGAATTATCGGATTTATAGCATATTAGATATGAAACACTTATTTTTCGCCTTACTGACCCTATTTGGCACCGCGACCGCTTACGGTCAGCACGCACTCACTTACCAAAGCTATGCCAAAGGCGTTACGGAACAAGACACTGCATACGTAAAAGTGATGGAAAGTGGCAGACGCCTAAAAATCAAGACTGTGGAAAAGAAACTGTCGAACCCCATTCCTGGCTATGCCGAAAACACTACATACGTGGACTATGCCCAGGACTCCGTTTTCTCCCTCATGGAATTTGCCGACGGAAAATTCCACAGTGCCTACCATTTGACCGATAACGATATGGTTTTCAGCGAAGAAGGTATCGAGGATTTGTTGGGCTACCATTGCAAGAAATACAAGACAAGCATCAACTCCAACACCATTGAAGTTTGGATGACTGAGAGCCTCGATTTCGAGGCCACGCCCATGCCTGGATTAGGTCGCTTGAACGGCGTGATGGTGCGCTGCATGAGAAATGGGTCATACATCACTGATTTGAAGGAAGTTAAAGAGCAAAAATTTGCACTTATCGACTTCATCCCCGAATACAAAGGTGAACACAAAACCTCACGAGAACTCAACCAACTGCGCAAGGACAAACTTGTCATGCGCATTCCTGTTTTTGAGGATGAGCAAATCAACTTCGCTGACTACGAGCCTTTTACAGGAGAGATTCCCTTCGACACGGTCATCCATTTCAGTCACGGCACGTTGATTGTCAAACGGATGAAGCTGCCCTTGTTGCCTGAGCATTACCAGATCTTTGCCGAAATCCGCCAACGCTCAAATGGCGACGCCTACGACCGCTCTGCCTCCGTTTTCGTCATCCCGACCGAATCGGCCAAAAGTTTCAAGGACGGGCTGCAAGACCTGCAGACTTTGCCCGTTTTCGTTGGCAAAGACGGCAAGGAATACCAAGGCATCAAGGCGGAAAAAGACTACCTGCCGCCCATTGAATTGGTGCGTTTCTTCACATCGTTTGGCGCTGGCCATTTCAACGACCGCGTTCAAATCGACGGCTTGGAATGGGCTGAGGAAAACCACTACAAGCAGGAAATCAGCGAGTTGCGTGACAGATTGCGCGGCGACGTGCTCATTGGTGCCTTCATTGGGAACTACGACCGTGGCGGACACAAGCTATCATTGGATCTCCTCGCCTATCCCAACGATGACAAATGGAGCGACAAACCGCTAAAACAGCATTCCATCCCATTGTTCAACACTTGCAACGTTCTGGAAATGAGCGGACAAAACTATGGACGCTTGTTTGCCACCGACAGTCTCGAAGTGGAGTTCTCGATTCCGGAAGGTGCTGAAAACGTGCAACTGCGCTACATCAGCACTGGTCACGGAGGCTGGGACGGCGGCGACGAGTTCAACCCAAAGGAAAACGCCATCTTCATAGACGGCGTGATACGTTTCACGCATACGCCGTGGCGGTGCGACTGCGCCACCTTCCGCGACCAAAACCCCGTCTCGGGCAACTTCTGGAACGGCCTTTCCTCTTCCGACCTTTCACGATCAGGCTGGTGTCCCGGAACAGTCACCAATCCTGTCTGGTTCAACCTCAACGACTTGAAACCTGGAAAGCACACCTTGCGCGTCGCCATTCCACAAGGCAAAGACGAAGGCGAGAGCTTTAGTCACTGGATGGTTTCGGGAGTGGTTTTGTACGAGAAATGAAAGTCCTGGCGCCTCCACAAGGCTCGCAACAAGGCTTTATCTCCACTTTTTCCAAGCTTTCAGCAGCACATTCCCAAAAGGTGGGAGCGTATTGAATGAATAAGCCGGATAGCATCTTTCTTCGCCGCCGAAACCGAGGTAGAACCGTGCCAGGTTGTCGTCGTCGGAGCCTTCGAAGTCGAAGGTCACAGGCTTGCCGGAGAAGTCCTTGATGGCCTCGTCCATCATCAAAGTCATGGCATTCAGTTGCCTGCCTCGCTCGCTGCAACCCGAGAAAAGGAAAATGACGCGACTGTCGGTCATCAGATACAGCCCTCCACAAAGCAACTCGTGGGTTGTCGTCGGCCTAACTCCGACAACAAAGGCGGCATCGTGGCGTACGGCTACCTTGTACAAACGTTCCAACGTGGCATATTCCGCATCGCCCCAAACCCCGACCCTCGCGCCACGATTAGCCCTGAACAAGGCAATGACATCGCATAGTTTATAGCCATAAGAGATTTCAAGGTGGTTACCCAAAGCCTTGACAAGGTTGCGCCTGGTGTTGTTGTGATAGTTGGCGCGAATCGTGTCATAGTCCCGATTCAAATCCAACACTATATTCCTATGGTATCCAATATCTTGCATATTACCATCTAAAGCATTGCTTTCATTCAATCGGATTTCGCAAAAACGGAATTTTTGGGGAATGGATTGCAAAAACCGACTCTGCATCTCGGGCGACAATGGCTGTCTCGAGAAGATGCCCAGCTGCTGCACAAAAAACGGTTGGAAGAGATAATGTACACCGAACTTCTTGCCGCCCGTCAGCGGCATGACGGCCTCGTAATCGCCAAGGATCAGAGCCTCCCAATTCGGATGGACGATGTCCAAATACCACGATTGGGCGTAAACCAAGCCGTGTTGGGCAATGAGGTCGTCCCATTTCCGGAAGTCGATTTCAGTATGTTTGAGATAATGGATCACGGAAAGAAGGTTAAAAGGTCGTGTTGGCAACAGTCACGCATAGACATACTCCAAAAGCTCTCTGTACATTTCGGGCCAGCCCACCCAACGCTTTTCGCCGCCAAGGGTCTCGTTGTGGGTGAGATAGATGAACGTTCCTCCTATGGCCTTCACCTCGTCCACAAGCTGTTTTGCGAGGCTAAGCGAGGCTTCAACGTCGAGGTTGAGGTAGTCGCGCATGGTGCCGTCCATGAGGGCGAAAGGATGCACCCAAAGGTTGGTGGCCATGTCGTTCTCAAGGTCGAAGAAACGGAATGAGTCGGCGATGCCTGCACGGAATCCGGCTTGCGAGGCGAAGCCCATCGTGTAGTCGTCGCTGATATCCAACTCTATGAGTTTCTGGTAACTGCGCGGCAAATTCATCCTCAGGAAGTGTTGACGGCTCTTGGTAAGCGGGCGATGCAGCACTTCCGAAAGCCCGTTGATTTCGGCTCGCATCTTGTGGAAATCGAGATATGACGAGAATGAAGGATGAATGCCTACATCAGCATAGTCGCCCAAACGCTTGATGAGGTTGCGGAAAGCCTCCTTGCGAAGCGAAATGTTCTTGTCGTTGGTGTCGTATTCACCGCAGAGGATGAAGTATATCGGATTGAGCTTGAACTCCTTTTGCAAGCCGAGCATGAAGTCAAACGAGTCGAAGGGGTCTTTCCGTTTGCCGCACAACACCTCATGGCGCTCGCGCAACCCGTCGCGGTTGCCTGAGGTCAAGTCCTTGAAGAAGCCCCCGATAGTCCTGTACAGGCCCTTGTGCTTGTAGGCCCATGCCGCATCGATGTCGTATGTCGGGACGAACTCGAACTTCCTATCCTTGAAAGCCAGGTCGGGATAGACGACCTTCAGCCGCTCCTTCAAAGCCAATGCCCAAATATCGACCAAAGGCCTCTGAAGCAGTCCGTTTTCGTACATCCACGTCGATTCGGCCTGAAAGCGACCATACTTGTCGCGCACCTGAGGCAGGTATTCCTCGTAGCGCGAAACGAGGTAGAAGGAGGCTGCAAACACATCGAAAGGCATCAGCAAGCCTTTCCCATAGACAGGAAACAGCCCTTTGGTGCCCTCAAAGTCCACCGAAGTGGTCTCTTGGTCGTTGATATGCCGCTCAAACAGCAGATTTACAGCCTTTTGGAAAGGAGCATCGCACAGGCGCAGTGGGCCATAGTTCATTTTCGGGCCTTCGTAGGCGCCGTATCTCTCCACATCTGCAGTCAGCGCATAGTCCAATCCCAGCGATTGCTTAAGCAGCAAATCGAAAGTGTAGAGTACGCGGTCGGTGATTCTCGGAACGTGGACGAGCATTTTCATGGGACAAAAATAAGACGAATTTCAATGCCAAAGCAAAAAAAGGCGAAAATTGTCTAAAGTTGATTCAGGCAAAGGGGAAAATCCGTAATTTTGTCGTTTTAAACAATGCCATCCCGACATGGAAAATTTCGTTGTATCCGCCAGAAAATACAGGCCCATCACCTTCGACACTGTTGTGGGCCAAGGCTCCATCACCAACACGTTGAAGAACGCCATCCGCAACAACACCTTGGCGCAAGCCTTCCTGTTTTGCGGTCCGCGCGGCGTGGGCAAGACCACATGCGCACGCATCATGGCCAAGACCATCAACTGCCTCAACCCGACCGAAACAATGGAGGCTTGCAACGAATGCGAGTCGTGCCGCGCCTTCAACAACAACGCGTCGTTCAACATCTATGAGCTTGACGCCGCGTCGAACAACTCGGTCGAAGACATTCGCAGCTTGGTTGACCAAGTGCGCATCCCGCCGCAAATCGGGCAATACAAGGTATATATCATCGACGAGGTCCACATGCTTTCGGCGGCGGCTTTCAACGCCTTCTTGAAGACCCTTGAGGAACCGCCGGCATATGCCAAGTTCATCCTCGCCACGACGGAGAAACACAAGATCATTCCCACCATCCTCTCGCGATGCCAAATCTTCGACTTCAAGCGGATCACCGTGGATGACATCGCCAAGCATTTGGCTTTCGTAGCCCAAAGCGAAGGTGTCGTTGCCGAGCCTGAGGCCTTGAACATCATCGCGCAGAAGGCTGACGGCGCCTTGCGCGACGCGCTCTCCATCTTCGACCAGATGGTGAGTTTCAGCGGAAAGAACATCACCTACAAGTCGGTCATCGAGAACCTCAACGTGCTCGACTACGACTATTATTTCCAGGTCATCGACCACATCCTGCAAGGCCACACGAGCGACATCCTATTGTTATTGAACGACATCATCAGCAAAGGCTTTGAGCCTCAGCATTTCGTGAGCGGCATGGGAAACCATTTGAGGAGTCTTTTGGTGTGCAAGGATGCCATCACGGTGCAGCTTTTGGAAGTCAGCGAGCAACTGAGACAGAGGTATTTGGCCCAGTCGCAGGCATGCCCCCTTCCCTTCCTTGTCAAAGCATTGGAAATCAACAACCAATGCGACATCGACTACCGCGCAGCCAACAACAAACGCCTGCATTTGGAGATAGCTTTATTGAAGATGTGTGCCTTGTGCAGTCAGGCACTAAATTTGCCTACAGCGCAAGCAGTGCAGCTACCGCAAAACAAGCCTACCCAGCCAACCAATACCAGCAACACGGCAACGCCTTTGACAGCGGGGCAAGCCCCGTTGCCGTCCAACCGCACCCCCAACCCTATCCAACCAACAGCCCCACAGTCCACCGACAATCCAACAGTCCAACAATCACCGATTCAACAACAAACGACTCCTGTTCCGACGGGTTCGACGTCAGCTCAGCCCACTCCGACTATCCGTCCTCGTGGCACTTCCAGCAGCATCAGTATTAGTCAGGCCATGCAACAGGCCCGGAAACAAGCCGAAGAGCCAGAGGAAGCATGGGACAATGCTTTCACGCAAGAGCAGCTCACCGCTTCGTGGGCCGATTTCGTGAACCGCTATAAACACCAGTCGCCCAGTTTCGCTGCGGCAATCGGCAAGTACACCCCCAAGGTAGGCCCGAGTTTCGAGATCCATTTCAGTGTGGACAACCTGCTTTTCGAACAAGACACGGAAGGCATGGGCGCTTTGAAAAACCACTTGAAGAACAGTCTGCACAACAACCAGTTTGAACTCAAGCCCGAAGTGATGGATCGCCCTGCTGAGATAGAGGCATACACCGACAAGGACAAATTCGAAAAGATGGTTGAAGAACGGCCTTATTTGAGGACTTTGCAGACTGAGTTGAAATTGGAGGGAGACCTTTGAGAGTTGAGTGTTGAGTGTTGAGTGTTGAGAGTTGGGAGTTGGGAGTTTAAAATAGATAATTGATAATTGAGAGTTGGGAGTTGAGGGGTTGCGTTCCCGAAGGGACGAAATAGGCAGTTGGTGCAAGCCCCTTCAACATGATAAAAACGGAAAACAATAAAACGGACATTTGTCCGTTAACAAAAGGATTAAATCGAGCATGATGAACAAGAAAGCCATATTCTCATTGTTGTTCGGCACTGCCATTGCCCTGGGTGCCAACACGATACAAGCACAAGACACCGAATCCTACGAATCGCTGATGAAGAAAGGCAACGACAAGTTCGGAGCCAAGGACTACATCAGCGCGAAGACCTATTACGAGATGGCCCTCAAACAGAAGGCCAACGACCCCACCGCCAAGCAAAAGCTGAGCGAAACAGTAAAGAAAATCCAGGAGGACGGTGCCCGTCAGGAGGTGTTTTACGCCCATTTGGACGAAGGCGACCGCCTCAACGGACAAGAGAGATACGAGGAAGCTCTTGTTGAGTATGAAGCTGCTTTGGCCGTGTTTCCACAAGACAAATACGTCACCGCACAAGCCGATGCCATCCGCGCCATACTGAAGGAACGCAAGGACAAGCAGGACGCCTTCGATTTGGCTATGAGTCAAGGAGAAACGCTGTTGGCAGAGGATAACTTCGACGCTGCCATCATGCAGTTCGAGGTCGCCATCGCGATATTCCCCAACGACAAATTACCGAAGGAAAAACTGGCCGAAGCCAAGCAGAAAAAGCAACTGTACACCGAGAAAACCGCCCGTTTCGACAAGCTCATGGAAGAAGCCACCCAATTCGGCCTGCGCAAGAACTTCGATGCAGCCATCGGCAAAATCGAACAGGCTTTGGAATTGTTTCCCAACGACTTGACGGCCAACGCCAAACGTAACGAATACCAAGCAGCCAAAGGCATTGCCGATCAATACAACGGCATCATTGCCGAGGCCGACCGCCTCTATGAGGCCAAGGCCTATCGTGAGGCCAAGGCGCAATATCAGAATGCCTTGTCTGTCGTTTCTGGCGACGCATACGCCACCGACATGATTTCCCGCCTCGACCCGCTCATCGCCCAGCAGGATGCCGAGGAAGCCGCACGCATCGCCGCCGAAGCAGAGGCAGCGCGTTTGGCTGCTGAAGCCGAAGCTGCGCGTATCGCCGCTGAGGAAGAAGCCGCAAGGTTGGCAGCTGAAGCCGAAGCTGCGCGTTTGGCCGCCGAGGCCGAGGCTGCTCGCATCGCCGCTGAGGAAGAAGCCGCAAGAATCGCTGCCGAACAGGAGGCCGCACGACTGGTCGCCGAGGAAGCAGCCCGCATCGCCGCCGAAGAGGAAGCCGCTCGCCAGGCAGCCCTCGCCGCCGCCGAAGCGGAACGCCAAGCCACCATCAAGACCATGCTCGACACTGCCGATGCCTTGTTTGCCCAACAAGACTATGCCAACGCCAAAGTAAAGTATCAGGAAGTCGTTGCTTTCGACGAGGGCAATGCCGCCGCTTCAGCCAAAATCAAGGAAATCGACGGCATATTGGCACAGATGGCCGCCGAGATTGAGGAGCATTACAACCACGCGATGGGTGCCGGCAACACGGCCATGAATGCCGAAAAGTTTGCCGAAGCCATCACACACTACCAGTCAGCGCTGTTTTACAAGCCCGCCGACCCAACGGCAACGGCCCAACTTGCCGCCGCCGAGAAAGCCGAAAGCGACCGCATTGCAGCTTTGAGAACGCAATATAACGCCTTCGTCAAGGAGGGCGACGCCAACTTCAAGACCAACACTTTCGACAAGGCCATCGAAGCCTACACCAAGGCCGAGGAACTCAACTTAGAGACCTACCCCACCGAGATGATTGCCCGCATCGGCGAAATCATCGAACAAAACAAGCTATATGAGCTGAACTCCGATCCAATCCTGTTGGCTGCCGGTCAAGCCCAGCGCTTTGATTTCAACAAGATTGAAGTGGCCGTGCGCCGATCCAACTATGTCATCGTCAAGGTGCGCAACCCACATCCCGAGAAGACCTTCCCGATGATTGTCTCTTTCGGCAGTTCCGGCGGAAAAAATGGCGGTTTTGTGCTTCCAGTTGCCGCCACCGAAGACGAGAAGACATTCATCTTCCGCATCGGTTCGCTTTACAAATGGTTCAGCGAAGACAACACTTGGATTGAGTTCGTGTCTGAAAACAACGAAGTGGAAATCAGCAAAGTGGAGGTTTCGCGGAGCAATTGACGCAAAATCTGAAAGATTCTTTTCATCTGAACGCCTCTTTTTGTACCTTTGCGCCAAAATCTCAAGTCATGGAAAAAAGCGATTGTCTGTACAATGCCTACCTGAACATCCTCAAGGAGGAGCTCGTGCCTGCCATGGGCTGCACCGAACCGATTTGCCTCGCCTACGCCGCCGCCAAAGCGCGTAAAGTACTTAATACCACGCCCGAAAAGGTGGAAATCGAGGCCAGCGGCAACATCATCAAGAACGTGAAAAGCGTCGTCGTGCCCAACACGGGCGGACTGAAGGGCCTGAAAGCCTCGGTGGTGGCTGGAGTCGTGGCGGGCAACCCTGAAAACGGACTTGAAGTCATCGCCAACGTCCGTCCGGAACAGAAACAGGAAATCGCGCAATTCCTTGACAGCGTGCCTATTACCGTCATTCCTTTGGACAGCGTCGCCCGCCTCGACGTGACCGTCAGCCTCTTCAGCGGCGAACACAGCTCTAAGGTGAGGATTGCCGGTCACCACACCAACATCGTCAGCATCGAGAAGGACGGCGAGAAGCTGTTTGAGGGCCATTGCACCGACACCAACGCCAACATGACCGACCGCAGTTGCCTCAAGTTGGACAAGATCTTTGATTTCGCCTCCACTGCGGACATCGCCGACCTGAAACCCATCATCGGGCGGCAGATGACCTACAACAAGGCCATCGCCATGGAAGGCCTGAAGAACCAATGGGGCGTCAATGTGGGTAACACGCTCCTGCGCTGCAACAACGACGTGCGCCAACGCGCCAAGGCCTGGGCCGCCGCCGGCAGCGACGCCCGCATGAGCGGCTGCGAGATGCCCGTCATCATCAACTCGGGCAGCGGCAACCAAGGCATGACCGTTTGCCTGCCCATCCTCGCCTTCGCCGAGGAGTTCAACATCGACGAGGAACGCACCATCCGTGCCGTCGCGCTTTCCAACCTCGTTGCCATCCACCAGAAGACTGGCATCGGCAGGCTTTCGGCCTACTGCGGTGCCGTCAGCGCGGGGTGCGCCTCGGGATGCGGCATCGCCTTCCTGTTCGGGCACGGCCTCAGCGTGATCGAGCACACCTTGGAGAACGCTTTGGGCATGGCCGCCGGCATCGTCTGCGACGGCGCCAAGCCGTCGTGCGCAGGCAAGATCGCCCTCTCAGTCGAAGCGGGATTGCTCGGCTTCGAGATGAGCAAGCACGGCGACAACCTCCAAGGCGGCGACGGCATCATCGGCTGTTCCGCCGAAGAGACCATCGACCACATCGGCCGCCTCGGTCGCCTCGGCATGAAGGAAACCGACGTGGAGATATTGAAAATTATGGTGGAGTGAGCTTACTCCACCACCACCCTACTCACTTCCTGACGACTACCCGTATTAATCAATAAGGTGTAAATGCCTTTCGTAAAACCTTGTGTTGGGATGACAAAAGATTGTGTTTCAGCGCAATGGGTATAAACCCTCCTTCCCGTCATGTCGTACACACTGACAGAGGCCTCACCCGTTTCAGCAAGCTGCACATTGATTCTGTCCTTTGCGGGATTCGGATACACTTCAACCAATTGGTTTTCAATGGCTTCATTAACATCCCAAGTGCCGCAAGCCGCGTTGATTTCTGCATCCAAGTAGGCGAAACGGGCCTCCAACCATTCGCTCATATAGGTCAGTTGGTTCTCGTCAACGGTGAAGTCGGGCCAGGCTTCGTGTTCGCGGTCGTAAGCACCGTTTTGAAGCAACTCATCGTATTGGTTTTGAATCAATTGCATGATATGGTCTTGAGTTAGGATGGTGTTGCGCAAGGCGTTGTAGCGCGTTTGGGCCGACGCTGCAAAACCGTTGGTGGCGCAGTCGTGCATCAGGCGGTCGAAGAAGCCGTTGCTCATCAAGCCTTCGGCGTTGTGGGTCTGGCTTCCGTCGGTGTCCAAACCCCAAATGGCGTCGAGGTCCCAAGGAAGGTAGAAATACGTCCCCGACTTCTTATAACGTGCCAGAAACAGGTTGCGGCCCATGTTGTCCATCGCCTGCAACGCATTGACAAACAAGAAGTAATCGATGGCGTTGGCTTTGTCGAACTGGGCATTGTATTGTGCATTGAAAACGTTGTCGGAAGCATTCATCACGAAATTGGTGAAGCTATAAAGATGGCTCCAGTTGATGGCCGTGTCGCTTTCGTTGGGATAGACCCACTCGTAGTTGTCCCAAGTGTCGAGCGTATTGTCAAAAGCGGGCAAGCTCTCGAAAGTCGGCGCACCCGATCCATTGCCCTTGTATAGCAATCCACGCAGCTCGCCGTTGTATTTCTTCAATTGGAGCTGTTTGCGATCCATGCGCTCGGTCAAGGCGTAAACACCTAAGTATTCGCCGTTTATGAACAAGTCGGCGTATTCCATCCGAATGCC
The DNA here is from genome assembly GCA_017439405.1 of Bacteroidales bacterium. Lineage (GTDB taxonomy): Bacteria > Bacteroidota > Bacteroidia > Bacteroidales > F082 > Limimorpha. Next base: position 32,353 of record JAFSJF010000131.1, on the reverse strand, counting down.
TGGGCGAGCCTCCGGCTCGTCGGCAGCGTATGAAAGCGAATACATCTCCATCCACAGTTCGTTGGCCACCTTGTCGCGGAGGCGCAAAGGCTGCGCCCACATGGCTTCGAGGTTCCAGTCATCGTCGCTGCGAAGCCCGAGGAAAGTGGTGTCGGCCATTACAGAACCCGTCTCATCTGCCCACAGCTCAACGCGATACGACTTCTTTTCGTACTGCTGCGACGAAGTCCCTCGAATCTTGAATCCTGCGTGCATCGTGATGGTCGGACGGTTGGGGTCGGTCACGGTGATGGTGCCATGCACGGCAGGCGAATTGACAATCGGGCCGTCGGTAGTGATGGTTATAATCGGCATTTCGCTCCTATAAAAAGTATAGGGCTTGCCTTCGTATTCGATGGTTTCCTTCACGAGCTTGGCGTCATCAGGAAGTTTTCCCGTAGCCACGATGATTTTCTTCTCTTTGTCGATTCCAAACGCGCCACTTGTCGGTTGTGCCTGCGACAATGTTGAAACAGTGGCAAAAAAGAGTGAAAGTGAAACAAAAAACAATTTCTTTTTCATAACGAACTATCTATTTCATTGTTGTTCAATCAATTCTAATGACATCAATAATACCTTCAACGGATTTTATCTTGTCCATCAATTGTTCCAAAGCGGCCACGTCTGCGATTTGTAGCACGATTTTTCCCTGAAAGAAGCCTTCCTTGTCGGTGTTGAACATGATGTTTTTCATGTTCACCTGCAAGTCTTCCGAGATGATTTTGGTGATTCTGCCCAACAGCCCCATCACGTCGTGGCCATGGATGCTGATGGTGGCTTGCGAGACGTTGCTCTCCATGCCGTTCCATTTCACTTTGATGATGCGGTAGCCATAACGTTGTTGCAACCCTTTGGCATTTGGGCAGTTAGTGCGGTGTATGCTGATGGTACCATCGCTGGTGACGAAGCCAAAAACGCGGTCGCCAGGAATGGGATTGCAACATTTTGCAAGTTTGTAGGTCACATGGTCGATATCCTCGCCGATGGAAAGGCTCTCTTCCATTTCGCTTTGGCCGCCGTCCTTCTTGTTCGATTCAATTTGCTCAGGCGCAGGCCTTTCCGCCTTTTCAGCCATTTCGCCGAACTTGATGGTCAGGAAGTGCTTCACATCGGTAATGTCGATTTTCTCCGTCGAGATTTGGTGGTAAAGCTGCAAGGAATTCTCCAACTTGAACTCCCTCACTAACATATCGACCACTGTTTCCGAGAACGGGAGTTTCCAGTTCTTCAAACGTCTCTGCAACAGTCCTTTACCCATCTCCGACTCCTTCAGTTCCTCTTCCTTCAGATAGCGCCGAATCTTGTTCTTTGCTTTTTCCGTGACAACCACGTTGAGCCAGTCGGCGCGGGGCGACTGTTTCTTGCTCGTGATGACTTCCACTCTGTCTCCGTTGTTCAGTTCATGTCGGATGGGCACCATGCGCCCATTGACGCGAGCGCCGTTGCAGGTCTCGCCCACGCGGGTGTGGATTTCGTAGGCGAAATCAAGCACCGTGGAGCCGAGCGGCAACTGTTTCAAGTCGCCTTCTGGGGTGAAGATGAAGATCTTATCGGATTTGTAAATCTTCTTGTAAGAGTTCTCGAACGACACCAATCCGGGGTTTTCAAGCACTTCGCGCACATTGAGCAACCATTCCTCGGATGTCTCCTTCTCACCTTTATATAAATAATGCGCAGCCTGCCCTGTTTCGGCGATGTCGTCCATGCGCGTGGTGCGAATCTGCACCTCGAACCAAAGCTTGTCGTCGTACTTCACCGTCGTGTGAAGCGACTCATATCCAGAGGCTTTCGGCTTCGTAATCCAGTCGCGGAGACGTTCGGGCATAGGCTCGAAGAGGTTGGTGATGGCCGAATAGACGCTCCAGCAGCACTCCTGCTCGTCCTTCAGGGCGCAACGGATGATGACACGTGCCGCCATCAGGTCATAGACCTCCTCGAAGGGCACGTTCTGCGCTTTCATCTTGGCGTAAATCGAAGGAATCGACTTCAAGCGCCACTTGACGGAATAGGCATATTTGTGCTTGCCGTTCTTCTTGGTACGTTCCAGCTCTGCGTCGATGCTTTCCGAAATGCGCGAGATGAAGTCCTCGGCCGTCTTCTTTCGGGCCTCGTGGGTGGCTTCAATCTTGGCCTTTATCTCTTGAAACATCGCAGGATTCTCGTAGAGCATCAGTTTCTCCTCAAGCTCGGCCTTCAGCTTGTACAATCCAAGTCGGTGCACGATGGGAATGTAGATGTACTTGATCTCATGGAAATACTTCGCCAAACGGTCGGGAAGCACATCGTTCTGGTTTCTGACGTCATAAACACGGTGCACAATCTTCAGCAACACGGCACGCATGTCGTCAATCAGCGAGAGGAACATCACCTGGAAGTTGTCGGAGTTGTAGGCAACCTTTTCGGTGTCGAGCTTCGAGATTTGGCTGAAATCCTCCAATACGATGGCCACCGTCCGCCCAAACTGATCTTGCAGTTCCTTGATGCTGACGTCATTCTTATAGTCGATGCCGTGAAGGAAAGCCGCCACGACGGAAATGTAGCCTAATCCCACCTCCACCACGGCAATCCGCGCCATGTCGATCAGATGAAACATGTAAGCCTTGCCTGACGGCAAATAGCATCCATCGTATTTCTCCAAGCAGTAACGGAAAGCCTTGTCAATCAAGGCCAAATGCTCAGGCGCATTCACAGACGGGTTGATGTCGGCCAACATCTCCTCGTAGGCCCGTTGGATGGACAACAGTTCCAATGATGAGTAGCTTGCCATTAATCCGTGATTTTTACTGTCAATTGATGGTCAAGCAGGATGTCGTAATAAGGCTTCAGTTCCTCGAAGCTGCCGTGCATCACGGTGCACTTGCCTTTGTAGTGCGTAATCCAAGCGCAGGTTTCGGCCTGCTCGCGGGTGTGGTGGCACACCTTCATCAGCGTCTCGATGACGTATTCAAAGGTGTTCACGTCGTCGTTGATGAGGAGCAGACTTTTCTCATTATCAACGAGTTCGTCAACCATGGTGTCGGCTATCTCTTTTTCCTTGATCATCGTTTTGGTATCAATTTGCGGTGGTAAAAATACACATAATTTCCAAAACGGGAGCCGAAAATCGCTTGAAACGGAATTTTTCCTACTTTTGCCGTTTGAACATCAACGCCTATATGCCCAACCGCTTCATCAAAAATATCATTTTCCTGCTGTTTCTCAACTTGTTGGTGAAGCCGTTCTGGATTCTCGGCATCGACCGCGAGGTGCAAAACCTGCTCGGCGACGCCTCCTACGGCACCTACCAAGCCCTGTTCAACTTCTCTTACCTATTTTATATATTGCTCGACCTCGGCATCACCAACTTCAACAGCCGCGCCGTCGCGCAAGACCCGAAAAACCTCTCGAAACACTTCGGCGGCCTCACCGAAACCAAGCTGCTGTTGGGACTGCTCTATGCCGTGGTCATCTTCATTGTCGGCTACTTCCTCGGCTATTGCGAAGGATTGAAACTCAAGCTGTTGCTTTGGTGCGGCTTGAACCAAATACTGCTTTCTTTCATTCTTTATCTTCGTTCAAACATACAAGGCCTGCTCCTCTTCAAGCAAGACAGCATTTTGAGCGTTTTCGACCGCGTGTTGGCCATCCTGCTCATGTGCCTCATGTTGTGGAGCGGCTGGTTCCCGCGAGAGAAATTCAACATTATCTGGTACTTGCAGGCGCAGACCGTGGCCTACGTTTGCACCATCGCCTTTGCCCTGACCGTCGTCTTGCGCCGCGTCGAAAGCCTCAACTTCAAGATCAACTTCCGGTTTTTCAAGGAGATACTGCGCCAAAGCCTGCCTTTCGCCCTGCTCGTGCTGCTGATGAGCGTCTATAGCCGCATTGAGCCAGTCTTGCTTGAGCGTCTTTTGGACGACAAGGGCGTGCAAGCCGGGGTCTATAGCCGCGCCTACCGCCTCTTCGACGCGGGCAACAACATCTCCAACCTCTTCGCTATCATGTTGTTGCCCATGTTTGCCGCCACGCTGAAAAACAAGACGGAACTCAACAACTTGGTCAAGACCTCGTTCAACGTCATCGTGGCCATGGCAGGCATCGTCCTCGTGATGTGCGTGTTATACCGTCAGGAAATCATGCAGATGATGTATCGCCCCGAAGCTGCCGAAACCGAAGCCGCCTACCTCGTGCGCATCGGGCAATACGCCAACGTGTTCCCCTTGCTTATGGGCAGTTTCTTCTGTCTTTCAACAACATACGTTTTTGGAACTTTGCTCACGGCAAATGGAAGCCTCAAGCAACTCAACCTCGTGGCAGCGGCAGGCGTAGTCATCAATATCCTGCTGAATCTCATTGTCATACCACGATTCAAGGCAGTGGGGGCGGCCTCTACCAGCCTCTGCGTGCAAGCGGTCACTGCTTTCTTGCAGTACTTGCTCGCCAACCGCATCCTTAAATTGGAAATTGGTGGACGCTATTGGCTCAACATCATCGTTTTCGCCGCGAGCGTCACTTTGGTTACCTACATTTTCAAGCAGTTGAGTATCAATTGGATGCTTGGTTTTGGCATTGCCTTTGTCGCCAATTGCGGCTTGGTTTTCCTCACCCGATTGCTCAGCCTGAAGGAAATCGTCAGCCTCATCCTGCCAAAGGAAAAAAACGCCTGATTTGAACTATTTTGATTGCCATTTCAGGAATATTTCCTACCTTTGGCAACTCATTTCAGAACGAATCATGGAAGAACAAAAACGCAACACCTACAGTTCCAAATACTTATGCAAGCTTCTTGTGGAGTACCGCAGGCCTCTGCTCATCATTTTGGCAGCAGCGGCAGTGTTGGCAGTCGTTTTCAGTTCGCCGTTTTTCATCACGCCGCTCTACAAATCGACGACCATCATCTACCCCACTTCCAGCAACTCCATCTCCAAAGTGCTGATTAGCACCACCTACCAGTCGGAAAAGGACATCATGAACTTCGGCGAGGACGAACAGACAGAGCAAATGCTTCAGGTACTCAATTCGAACCGCGTGCGCGACAAGGTCATCAGCCGGTTCAACTTGATGGAGCATTACAAAATCAAACCCGACAGCAAATACCCCATCACCAAGCTCAACAAGCTGTATGACAGTCGTATCAAGTTTCGCCGTACGGAATACAACGCGGTGAAAATCACCGTTTTGGATTCCGATGCTGCTCTTTCGGCCCGAATCGCCAATGAGATTGCCGAAATCTTCGACAGCACCATGAACCAAATGCAGAAGGAAGTGGCCATCGAAGCGTTCCGTATCGTAGAGCAGGAATACACCACGCTTTGGAACGAAATGCACCTGTTGGAGGACTCGCTGAACACCCTTCGCAAGCTCGGCGTGTTCGACTACGAGTCGCAAGTGGAGATGCTCAGCAGGCAATTGGCCGTCGAGCTTGGTAAGAGCAACACACAGGGGGTCAGGAACATACAAGAGCAATTGGACATTCTGGCCAAGTATGGCGGTGCCTCATACGCCATCAACGAGCGTTTGGACAACGACCGCCTGCAACTCTCTTTGGTGAAGTCGAAATACGAGGAAGCCAAGGTGGATGCCACCGAGTTCATCCCACACAAGTTCGTGGTCACCTCGGCCTTCCAAGCAGAGCGCAAGAGCTATCCTGTGCGTTGGATCATCGTGGTGGTCACGGTATTGAGCACTTTCCTGCTGCTCATTTTCTGCATCGTGGCTTACGATCGGTCGAAAGGCTTTTTTCGCCGCGAGGCCGAAAAAGAAGCGGCCAAGAAAAAACGCGAACATCTTGAAAAAGATTGAATTAAGAAGATCATCAAGCACAAATCACACTATTCAGAAAACAACAAATCAAGTCATGGATAACAACTTCAACAACCTTTCCTTAGTCCAAATCATCCTGAAATGGAAGTGGCACATCCTCATCATCACCCTCGCTGCGGCCGTTTGCGGAGCCATTTTCTCAAGCTCCACATTCATCACTCCGCTCTACAAGTCGGAGGCCGTGGCCTATCCCGCCAACATCAGCCCATACTCAGATGAAAGCGAGACCGAGCAGATGCTGCAAATCATCAACTCTCAGTCGATTACGGATTCCATCATCGAAAAGTACGACCTCTGGACTGACTATGGGATTGACAAAAACTACAAGTTTGGCAAGACCTATATGCTCAACGAGTACCACAGCAAAATCAAGATCAGCAAGACTCCCTACGAGGCCATCAGCATTACCGTGATGGACAAAGACCCGTTTGTGGCTTGCAACATCGCACGCGACATACTCAACTTCTACGACCAAAAAGTGCATTACCTTCATACTCAGAAGGTTGGCGAAGTTGTCGCCATGTACGAAAGGCAGTTGCGCGAGAAGCAGCAAAACATCGACTCGCTGAAAAGACTCTACACCGAATATTGCACCACCTACGGGCTTTCCGACATTTCCAGCCAAACTCGTGAGGCCACGAGAAGCCTGTTGAGCGGTTCGTCGAAAGCCAACGAAATCCAGAACAACCTTCAGCTGTATGGTGCCGAAATCCATGACTTGCACACCAAGATTGCCGCAGAAGGCAACACTTATGTCGCCACCAAACTCGACTACGAGAAAGAGCTACGTTTCTTCCATTCGCAGCTCACCTACTCCAACATCATCAACGAGCCCTTCCCCGCCGACAAGAAATCCTTCCCCGTGCGTTGGGTAGTGGTCGCATTGAGTGCCTTGGGTGCGTTGCTGCTGTCCATTGTCGTCATCTTCATCATCGAGAACAGGAAGCGCTTCGTTGCCGAAAACCGTTAAGTTGTGGAGAAAAGAGCAAAAATAGCCTGGCTTTATGTCATCGCTGCCATCTTCGTGGCCGTGGGGCTGTTCTTTGTCGTAAAGAAGAACACTTACCTGTTTTTCGGACTGCCCGTGGTGCTTGGCGTTTTGCTGCTCTACATCTTCTCGTTGGATAAAGTGTTGTTGCTCACAGCTTTCACAGTACCCCTTTCGGTCAATTTGAAGGCATTAGAATCCGGTTTGGCCATCTCCCTCCCTGCCGAGCCTTTGCTGATGGGCATCCTCGTGCTTTTCATAGCCAAGCTTCTCTACGACGGCCAATACGACCGCCGAATCTCACGGCATCCCATTGCCATCGTCATCTATTGCATGTTCGCTTGGATGGCGGTGACCACCATCACGAGCGAAATGCCCGTGGTGTCGCTTAAGTTCATGCTGTCAAGGCTTTGGTTTGTCGTGCCGTCATTTTTCCTCTGCGCCATCCTATTCAAAGACCCCAAAAACATCCACCGATTCATTTGGCTCTACATCGCAAGCCTCTGCATAGTATGCGTCTATACCATCATCCACCATGCCCAATTCGGATTCGATGGCGACTCGGCCCACTGGGTGATGACACCGTTCTATAACGACCACACGGCTTATGGAGCGGCTTTGGCCATCTATCTCATCCTCGCGCTGACCTATGTTTTCCTTCCGGGCATACTCCGACGCAACAGGTTCATTGTCATAGGTGTGGTCATTCTGCTGAGCGTAGCGCTTATGCTCTCCAACTGCCGAGCCGCATGGGTCAGCATGATTGCTGCCATTGGCGTGCTGGCCTGCGTGCTGCTGAAAATCAAGTTCCGCTGGATAGCGGCAGCCTTCATCCTAGTCGTAGGCCTGTTCCTCGCCTTCCAAAACCAAATCATCGACGCTTTGGAAAAGAACAACCAAGACGCTTCGGGCGACCTTGTGGAGAACATCCAATCCATCACCAACATCTCCACCGACGCTTCCAATCTGGAGCGTATCAACCGCTGGCAGTCGGCCTTCCGCTTGTTTAGGGAGCGGCCCGTTTTTGGCTGGGGACCAGGCACCTACCAGTTTGTTTACGCGCCTTATCAAATGTCAAAGGAAAAAACCATCATCAGCACCAACGCTGGTGATGGAGGCAATGCCCACTCCGAGTATTTCGGCCCCTTGGCTGAGCAAGGGTTCGTCGGCTCGCTGTTGGTTGTGGTTTTGGTCGTCGTCACAGTGTATTGCGGCTTGACAACCTACAAACGCTGCAAGAACAAGAAAGCCAAGGTTTTGGTCTTAGGTGCCACGTTGGCTTTCATTAGCTATTTCGTCCATGGTTTCCTCAACAACTTCCTCGACACCGACAAGTTGGCCATTCCCGTATGGAGTCTCGCCGCCCTGATTGCAACCATTGACGTGTATTATGCTGACAAAGTGGAATAAGGCGGATAATCAACGACTTGTATTCGCTTAATGGCTGGTTGAGACTTTGTATTTGAAGATTAATGACGTTGTCGGCCCGCTTAGTTCAGCATCACGGGCATGAGCAGCATGAGCAGGTCTTCGGCCTCATTCTCGTTGTCGATGGGTGTAAGGATACCTGCACGGTTGGGAGCCGACATCTCGACCTTGATTTCGTTGGAGTCGAAGTTGCCGAGCATTTCTTGCAAGAAGCGCGAGTTGAAACCGATTTCCAAGTCGTCGCCCGTGTAGCTGCAAGCGAGTCGTTCCTTGGCCTCATTGTAGAAGTCGATGTCTTCTGCGGTCAGCGTAAGTTCCTGTCCAGCGATGCGGAAGCGCACTTGATGCGTGGCCTTGCTCGAGAACACGGCCACACGGCGGATGGCGGCAAGGAAGGTCTGGCGGTCGATGGTCAGTTGGTTGGGGTTGTTCTTTGGGATGACAGCCTCATAGTTGGGATAACGGCCTTCGATGAGGCGGCAGACCAAAACATAATCGCCAAACACAAAGGATGCGTTGGTCTTGTTGAACTCGATGCGAACCGGTTCGTCGGCCAAAGTGCCAAGGATGTTCTTCAGTTGGTTGATGGGTTTCTTCGGCATGATGAAAGAGGCCGCATTCTCTGATTTGACATCCATCCTCCTGTAACGCACCAACTTATGCGCATCGGTGGCAACGAAAGTCAGGTAGCTTTCAGTCATTTCCATCAGCACGCCCGACATGATGGGGCGAATCTCGTCCATGCCTGTGGCGAAGACGGTCTTCTCAAAGCCCGTGGCTAACACATTGGCTGGGATTTCCCATGTGGAGGTTTCCGTCATCACGGGCAGTTGCGGGAATTCGTCGCTCTTGTGACCAGCCAACTTGTAGCGGCCCTCGCCAGCAATCAGCTCGACGGCCAATGTGTTGCTGTCCACTGAGATGGTAATCGGCACATCGGGGAAGTTCTTCATGATTTCGAGGAGCAAACGGGCGGGAATCGTCACCTCGCCCGTGCCTTCCACCATGTCGGGAACAAGAGCGACAGTCATGGTCACGTCAAGGTCCGAAGAGGTGATTTTCAGTTGGTTTTCTTCCAGATGGAACAGGAAGTCGTCGAGGATGGGCAAGGTGTTCTTCGAGCCGATGACACCACTCAAGGCTTGTAGGCTCTTCAACAATTTAAGGCTTGATACTATGAATTTCATTGTCTTATAGGTGTTTATGTTTATTGCTTTGAAACGGTAAAAGTACAAATAATTATGATACGGTAGCGATTAATCGGAAATTTTTCTCGTTTTTTGGCCGTCAATTGATTCCTGCGTATTTCAGGCGGCTCAGGAAATCCAGCATCGACTCGTAAGGCACCGCGACGTATTGGAACATCTTGTTGTCTTTCTTCACCGTGCGGTTCTTCTCTCTCGTGTCATACAGGCTTTGGTTGATGTCGCCATAGGTGGCGTGAACCTGAAGCTGGCCATCGCCGCAGTTGTAGTTGATATAGGTCATGAACATGTCGTTCTGGAAGTAATAGGTGATGTTGCCCAGGCGGCGGTCGAAGACCACGTAGCCGTCCACATACTTGTTGACGACATGCTTTCCAAGATTGCCCAAACCGATTTTCCCGACCGAGACGAAAGCCCGAAGCTGCTTGTTCCACACCATTTTCAAGTCGGGGATGACGATGGTATTGCAGTAGAAATCAGACGCTTCCATCTTTGGATAGCCTTCCAGCTCTATGCTCATCCGCCTTTCCTCTGTCTTGGCTTCGTCGTTGCCCGAGCGGAAATAATGCAGGTAGGGCGTCTGCGTCAGGTCGATGGACTCGCCTTCGGCATTGGCATATACCTCAGCCATGGCCGCAAGGACCTTGTCGTCGAACACGGGTGCGTTCAGAACATTCAATCCACTGAGCGTCAGGCTATCATTGGGGAATTGCGTGTAGGTGCCATGGACGGTGAAATCCAGCAGGCTCGCATCGAAGCCCAAGTCGAAAGACCCCGTTCCGCTGATGACGCCTCGCGAATCAAGGCCGAGATGGGCATCGTATTGCGTTGTGTCGGTGATGATGAATTGCAGGCTGTCGCTGTCAAACGCAAGCCAACCACTGACGGGTGCTGTGCCGTCGGTGTCCTTCTTGCTCTTTTGAGGCGCAAGGAATGAAGCAAAATAGCCACCGTCGATGGACAACTTGTAATAAAGTCCGTTGCACATTTCGGGACGCTGTTCCTGAATAGCACTGATATTAATGGGAATGCGTATGGATTGTGGGTTGATGTGTGTCGCCGAAGCAAACCAGTTGTTCAACGATTGCATGCCGTCGGCCTCGGCCGTCTCCTCATCCAAAACCGGATCAGCCATTTCGACGGGTTCAACAGTCAAGGCCGTGTCCGCCACCACGACAGGCTCGGTTGCCATCGATTCCTCGAAGGCCAACAACGCAAATTGGCCATCGAAATAACCAAACGGTTCGGTCGCTTTTAGGGCCAAGCGACCTTGGAAACCGAACTGCGTACTCAGTTTGAAACTTTCATTTTCAGCGATATGTGCAAAGCCATGCGTTACGCCGTCAATGGGCTTGATCGTATCCATGTGAATCGGGGTGCTGTGTCCTTGGTTGTCGGCATAGTCCCAAACGCCCTGAGCATCGTAGTGGTTGCGGCTGTGGATGTTGACAAGGGCATCCTTGAAAAGGAGGTAGCTGTTCAAGGTGTCGGCCAACAATTCGCCGCTAATGGGTTCCAGCTTAGACTCGGCATCGATGTCCACGTCATGCATATAGGGGAACACGGCGGCATCGGCCACACGGATGATCTTGACATCATGCGCATGGATGACATAGTTGGTCATGTCATATTCCGCGCTCATGCAGTAGAATTGTAGCGAGTCTTGACCCGGCACAAGCGAGATGAATTTCGAGGCATTGTTATTGATGGCCAGAAGTTCTTCGTGGGTCGTGGCCGTGGCATAATCGCCGAAAGTCTCCACCGGGTTGAAGACATGCAGGCTGTTGGTGGCCATGTCCCACTCGGCCTCTTTCAGCGAACAGATGTATTGGTTCATGGGGAAGTCGAGACTGCTGCTGCTGTCCAAATAATCGTACTTCACCTTTTGCCTGTCGAAGTCAACGTTGGCCCGATAGTTGCTCGCGGTGAAGGCAATTGTCGTACTGTCAGCGGAATAAAGCCTGAAAATAGCCGAGTCAGCCACGAAAGTACGCGCATCCAGGGCAAAATTGTCGGAACTGAACTCGGTCAAGCCAAAGCGCATATTGCCGTCGGCGGCATAGCCTTCGGGCGAGAGACGCGTCTTGCCAGAGAAGTAGGTGTCGCCGTACATGCAAATCGGATTGTCAATGGTTTGCGTTGTCAACTCGGGAATGTTGATGTCCCATTTCAGCTTGAGAGCGTCGGCTTGGGCCAAGGGGAACAACGTGCCGTCGTCTTGGGGCACCATCTTGAACCCGTTGGTGATGCCCGTGACGGAATCGAGGTAGAACAAAAACCGCTCCGATTTGAACTCAGCAGTCTGATAGTCAAGCTGTCCGTCGCCCCAGAAGCCGCTTTCGGAGAGGTGTATGGTTTGGTGGAAACGACCCAAGTCGCCAAACATTGGATAGCTTTCGGCCTCGCTCTTCCCTATTGGGTGCGTGAAGCCGAGCGAATAGTCGTCCATGACGACCAAAGGTTCCTCGAAGGTCGGGAAGATTCCGCCCGAGACCAACTCGCCATCAAACTTTACCTTTCTCATTGTCAAGTCATTAAGACTGTCAACGACAAACGGGTGAAGATGATAGAAGAACTTGCCTTCAAGGTCTTCGGCTGAGGCCACCGAATCGACCGCACCCGGATGGAACACACCACCATTGATGCGTCTGTAGAACTTGAAGGACCGCGCATCGCTGTGGAAAATGGGGTATTCGGCTGTCTCGAAACGGCTCGACTTGTTGTCGCCACGGTCAATCATTAGCCGTCCTTGCAGCCTTTCCAACGTTCCCTCAACCGGGACAATCCGGTTGCCAGCCTTGGCGTAAAAACGCAAGGAATCCACTTTTTTCATGTCGATGGTGAAGTCTTCGTAGGAGAAGCGGCTGTCTTTAGTGAAAAACTCGAACATGCCAGCGAGGATGCCGCCCGAAAAGCTGAAATCACGGTTTTTCTTGAACACGAGACGGCCATTGTCAGGCACGATGACCACTCTTTTCCTGTCGCTCAAAGAGATGGCCGTGCCTTCTATGCCTTCAATCTGAGTGGTGATTCCAAAGACGAGCAAGTCGTTGGTGTTCAGATCCAAGCGACAGTTCGGCAACCTGTTGGTCATCACGGAGTGGAACTTGATGACATCATAGTCGATGTTGTCGCGGAACGACTCGATGACATCGAAAAAGCGAGGCAGGACGGTCACGAATTGGGTCTCGGAATCATAGTCCACATAGCCTTCGGCGCGGAGTCGAAGCACGAGCGAAAGCACCTGCTCAACCGGAAAACCGATGAAAGAGGCCCAGTCGCCAATGTGGAATCGGATTGGCTGGTCGTCTTTGTCGAAGCCTTGCAGGAAACGCTCAAGGCGAATCATGGGGTGGGTTCCGTCAAGTCCCTGAAGCTTCTTGAAATCGTCTATGCGGAAATAGTTCACCGACACCACGTCACCCTCGCTTTTCGGATTCACGCTCTCCATGCGACGGAAGTCCACGTTGGTCTCGTCGATGTTCCAATAGACCGCCTCGATGAAAAGGTCCAAACCGTGGTAATTGTCGTGGAACGGCGCATCGCCATAGTTCTTCAGCGAGCGGAAAGCCATCATTCGACGCGACTTGTTGTCGTAACGGAATCCTAAATTATTGTGGTACAAGGAGTCTTGTCCAATCTTGCCCGCCACGGTGTCGTCCAAATAAAGACGCCAAGCCACATGGTCGGCGACAAGGCTGGCGTCGTCGGTCATCACGAAACGTTTGGCATCCACCTGCACCTTGCGCCGCCCCCCTTGGCGGAAGACGAATGAAGCTTTCTTGCCCAGTCCTCCAAACACTTCGATTTGGTTTCCCATGATGCCGAATCCCCCATTGAAATCCACATTACGGAAAATATTATCTATCACATAGTCTGAACGATATGAGACCACTCGAGGATACATCGTCCGTTCTTCTGGCTTGTTCATCAACACCTTATCCTCAAAACGGCCCAACATCGGTTCGTTGAAATAATGCTTGTCGGAAAACGTCACCGAATCAATGGCGTATTCCGACCTGTTAAGGTCAATCGTGTAATAATCAGGCAGTTCGACGGAAATACGGTCGGCTGGAACATCGAACCTTGACCAATTGGCGCTACCACCCCCACCTTCCCAGCTATTGCTCTCCATGCGGAAAACGCCTTTCGTTTGCCGCAACACCGACTCGTCCTTGGCCGACTTCAGCACCAAGTCGCCTTCGACAAGCAACTCAAATACGCCAGCCGAGGGGAAGCTCCATCGAGCATCGCGCAACATCCACTTTGAATTTCCTTTGGCCGACAGCACCTTCTCGACAAAAACAGACCGGCACGAGGCCAGGTACTTGTCCATGCCATTCATGGTTTGTTTGGCCTTCAAGTTGGTGTAAGCCAACCAATTGCTTACGTCTTTATGGGACAAGCCGGATGCAGGCACCGCTTGCAGTACCTCCACGAAATTGTAGATGTTAGCATAGGCTTTGCCACCCTTCGAGTGAAACAGCTCACAAAGCTGAATGATTTCATTTTGCTCGTTGTCAGCATAATAGCTATTCCACACACTTGAAAAGCCTTCCATTATCGTGGCAGCCTCTTCCCGATCCTGCTTGACCGTTGAGGAGCCGAGATAAGTCGAAAGATGGTCAATAAACGCTGACTTTTCGGTCGGGAAAAAGGGGTTTTGCGCCACTGCGGTCCCAAAAAAGGAAAGGAGGACGACAAACAAAAAAAGAAGGTGTTTTCTCATCTTCGTATCTATTTTATAATCAATCATTTGACAAACTCAGCCGCTACCCAGTCATTGCGGCTCAAATGGCGACGATAGCGCAAGCCCAAGCGCTCGGCCTCCGCCTTGATGCCCGGCAGGTCTTTGGTGTAGAAACCACTGAAGAAGATGCGCGATTCAGGGCGCATCGCCTTGACGTAGAGGCACATGTCGCGCAAAAGGATGTTGCGGTTGATGTTGGCCAACACCACATCGAAACCGCCTTCTATGGAACGAGCGTCACCAAGCACAATCTCTATGTCCGAAACGCCATTCAAGGCCGTGTTGGTGAAGGCGTTGCGATAGGCCCACTCGTCGTTGTCGATGGCCACGGTGCGCGCCGCGCCGAGTTTCTTGGCCAGAATCGCCAACACAGCCGTCCCACAGCCCATGTCGAGGACTTCTTTCCCATGGAAATCAGTCTCCAACATGAGTCGGATGATTTGGGAAGTGGTCTCGTGGTTGGCAGTCCCGAACGACATTTTCGGCTCGATGACGAGGTCGAACTCGAAGCTCGGATCAGGCTCATGGAAAGGCGCTCGCACACGGCACCTGTCGTCCACAACCACAGGCTGATACGATGCTTCCCAAAGTTCGTTCCAGTCCTTGTCGGGCATCTCCACCACTTTCAGCAGATGTATGTCGAAAAAAGCAGGGTCGGAAAGCAGGTTTTCGACAGCCAAATCGTTGCGGTTTTCGTCTGAGCAATAGGCTTTTAAATCGTGGTCATCGTCCATGAACGAGTCGAAACCGATTTCCGCCAACATCGTGGTCAGCATGTCGTGCTGGATGTCGGACGAGGGTGCGGTAAAAACAAACTCAAATGTTTTCATTGTCTTTTTCTTAAACACAAAAAATCACGAATATCGCACGAATTACCATAAACAAACTAATGAAAAATTCGTGTAAAATTCATGGCCATTCGTGTTGAAAGCCAATATTATTCCTCTCCGATTTGTGACGCTTGGATGCAGATTGACACGAAGTCGTCGGCCTTGAGCGATGCGCCTCCGATCAATCCGCCGTCCACGTCGGGCTGGCTGAATAGTTTCGTGGCGTTCTGTGCATTGCAGCTGCCGCCGTAGAGGATGCGGATGTCGTTGGCCGTGGCTTCGTCATAATGTTCCTTCACCAACGCCCGGATGAAGGCGTGCATCTCCTGCGCCTGTTCGGGCGTGGCGGTCTTGCCCGTCCCGATGGCCCAAACGGGTTCGTAGGCGATGATACAGTCATAGATGGCGTCGCCGTCGAGGTGGAACAAGCCTTTCTCCAACTGCTCCCTGACGACCTCAAAATGGCGGCCTGCCTCACGCTCCTCAAGCACCTCGCCGACGCAATAGATGGGTGACATGTTGTTCTCAATCAACCGGTTGACTTTCTCGGCCAGCACTTCATTGGTCTCGCCGAAATACTTCCTCCGCTCGCTATGCCCGACGATGCAATAGTCCACATCGATGGATTTCAGCATCTTTGCCGACACCTCGCCCGTGTAGGCACCTTTGTCGTAGGCACTGCAATTCTGTGCGCCCACATTGAAACGCTGCTCGTCGAACTCAAAGTCCGTCAAAAGCTCCAAATAGGGATAAGGCGGACAGATGATGACTTCGCAATTCAGTTCGTCCTGTTCGTCAAGGCGGTCAAGGATGTCGTCAACCAAAGTCTCGGCCTCATCGAAAGTGAGGTTCATTTTCCAGTTTCCTGCAACGATTTTGCTTCTCATATATTCAAGATTTAAAGATTTCAGATTTCAAATTTCACGATTGTGATTTCCAAAAATTGAACATGATGCCCAAAACGGGACAATGCAATGTGAAGGCAAAAGTACAAAAATTTCGGATACAAAAAAGAATCCGTCCCGAAACTTCCTGAGCTTGTTGCTCCATGTCGTTTCGAGACGGATCCTCAGCCACCTTGCCGGTGCCTTATTTCACCACTAACTTGCGGAAACAAGTGCCCTTACCTTCGGTGGTGATGCGCAGCGTGTAAACGCCAGCCACCTTTGGGACGGCGAGGTCTTGGGGAGACGCAAGATTTTGCGTCTCTACAACCTGGCCGAGGCTGTTGACGATTTCGACCTGTACCCTACCCTTCATGTCGTCTGTCATGCCGAGGCTGAATCGCTCGCCACGGTTCACGGGGTTCGGGAAGATGTTGACGTTGGTTGCCCATTCGTCCATGCCCGTCGTGTTGCGGAAACGGATGACGTAAGGCGTTTCGAGGCTGCCCCCATTGTGGCATTCGTCTCGTATACTGTAGAGACGCAACATCTTGCGTCTCCACAACGCCCGTCTCGCTGTCATACAGGCTGAAGCGAAGCTCGGAGGCTTCGTCGCCTACGATGGTCAGGAAGGCAATGTAGCGATTGATCGGCGCAACATACATCAACCTTGCGCTGCCACGGCATTCACTGTTGGCGAAGGCGGCAATTTCGTAGTTCTCACCTTGCAATTCTACGTCGTCAAACTCGACGACGGCCATCACCGTCATGTTGCCTGGGTAGGCGTGGTAGTCGGCGGTCCAATGATTGTCCTCATTGGTGACGTTCTCCACTAATCCCACTGAACGATTGGCTTCGGAATAGACCAAGGTCTTGGCACTGGTGCTGTTCGACTTGTAGAGCAAGCCCATGCCTGGAGTGATGGTGTTCAGGCCACCAATCCACATGCCGTTGAAGTAGTTGACAAACGTGGTGCTCGACTTGATTTGCTGCGCGTTGCCGCCGAGGCCTGTCGTCAGTTGGTTGAACAGGTCGTCAGCCTCAACGTAACCGCTCCACCAGTTCCAGCCGGAGGTGAGGTTGGTCGTTTGGGTGATTTGAGACGGGCCAAAGTCGAACACATAAGGGACACCCGGATTGCCCAAAATGCCATTCGTTTGGAAGGCTACCGATGGGCATGTGAGGTCTGGTTCCTCGCCAAGGAGGTGGTCGTAGAGGCGGAAACTGATTTCGTCGCCGTCGTTGCCATAAACGGTGAGGAACACGAAGTAGTGGCCGAAAGCTTGGTAATAGGTATCGACCACCCTGTCACGCCCGCGGCATTCGTCGCCACAGAAAGCACCGATTTCCAGATCCGTTGAGAACTGCTCCACACCATCGATTTGGATGATACCGGAAAAGGACATTTGCATCGGATAAGCACCGGGACTTCATCACTTATTGCCGTCCAATAAGCCTTGAGCATCTTCTCTACGACCTGGTGGCACATAAAGGCGACATAAAACCAATGCCTGGTCTTGTGCATGTCTTCAGCGACGGCAAGGTCTTCGTTTGCGATGTCTATCCAATATTGCACTTTTTCTTCCTTTTCCATCATATCTTCAATTGTTCCTCGCTGCTCAAAAAAACGGGACTTATCGGATCATTTTCCCAAATAATAACGGCCAAAGAAAGCAAAATATCGGAAATATTCTCGAAAAAACGATATTTTTGCCGCCTCAATGGATATGAAGATGAGAACAAAGACACTACTCGCCTTGTTGTTGCTGGCAGGAATATGCCACGCCCAGGAAGAACTGCCCACCATCGTCCCCGACCGCCCAGGCAACACTTGGGGAGCCGAAGTGACGCAGCACCGCAAACTTGCATGGGACAACGGTTTCACGTTCAAGTCAGCCGCCGACGGCACACAATCCATGACGCTCAACTCCACCAGCTTGAGATACGGAGTCTTCGAGAACGTCGAGTTGCGCCTCGGCACCGATTTCGTCTTGCCCAAAGGGCCCGACGGCTGGGACTTCCGCGACATCGGCATCGCGCCGCTCACCTTCGGAACGAAAATCAAGGTCCATGAAGGACAAGGCTTGATTCCGTCGGTGGGCGTCTTGGCCGAACTGAAAACGCCCATCGGGACGAAAGACCTCCCCTCCCACCTCGCCCCTTCGATGTACCTGTTGTTCGAGCATTCGATTGGCGAGCGCTTCTGGCTATGCTATAACGCCGGCTTGGAATGGGACGGCGAAACGGCCACGCCCACGACTTTCCTTGCCTTGGGCATGGGTTACAACATCACGGAAATCTTGGGAGCCTTTGTGGAGACCTACAATTATCTGCATCCCGACGACGGTAACCAATACATGACCGAATTCGGCCTGACGTGGTTGGTGTCGCGCCGTGTGCAACTCGACCTCGAGGCCGACTTGGATTTCAAGAACTTAGGAAAATACTACGCCATCGGTTGTGGCGTGGCATGGCTCATCAACTAAGCTTTTCCGTGCCTTTCTTCCGATAATAATCGCAAATCGCGGTAATGCCACACTGCTCGCATTTTGGTTTACGGGCAAGGCACACATAACGCCCATGCAGAATCAGCCAATGGTGAGCCTTCGAGAGTACCTCTTGGGGCAAATGCGCCACCAAAACCTTTTCCGTTTCCAGCACGTTTTTCGAGTTTTTCGTCAAGCCGATGCGGTTTGAGACACGGAAAACATGCGTATCCACAGGCATTGCAGGCTTCTTGAAAGCCACGGCCATCATCACGTTGGCCGTCTTCCGGCCCACGCCTGGAAGTTTCTGCATATCTTCCAGATTGTCAGGCACAATGCCACCAAAGTCGCGCACCAGGGTCTGGGCCATGCCTAAGAGGTTCTTGGCCTTGTTGTTGGGATAGGAGATGCTTCTGATGTAGGTGTGGATCTCTTCCACCGTCGAGGCGGCCATGTCTTGCGCCGTCGGGAAACGACCGAACAAGGCCGGCGTGGTCATATTCACACGCTTGTCGGTGCATTGCGCCGAAAGGATCACCGCGACCAGCAGCTGGTAGGGACTCTCGTAGTGCAACTCCGACTCAGCCACGGGCATGTGTTCCTCGAAATAGGCTACGAAAGCATCGTATTTCTGTTGAATTCTCATAATATAGTTTTTTCACGCAGAACTCGCAGAAAACGCGGAACCTGCCGGCTGTATATTTAGGGTCGCTCTGCGCTTCATATAGTTCTGCGCATTCTTCGTGAGATAATTCAAATAATATCTCCTTGGTCGTCAACGAGCACGCCCCAACTCAAGGCTGTCATCTTGTCGCCCTCGAAGAAGAAGTCGAAGATGGCATCCTCAAACGAGACGCGCAGTTCACCATCTTCCTCTTCCTCCTCCAGATCTTTGAAACCGTTGTCTTTCATCAGTTTGACGGCTTCTTCCTTGGAAAGGTCGAAAACCTTCTTCCCATAAAGTGTGGCTTCCTTGTTCTCCGTCTCGAAGCAGGCCACCACGCTCTTGGTGACGCCCTCGAAGTAGATGTTGGTCTGGATGCTGTCGTATTCGTAGAAGATGGAGCGGTTGCCCGTTTCCTCCATGTCGCCCAGCTCCTCGTAGAAGTCGGGCATGTTCAGCAGCTTGACCGCATCGTCAAGCGTCATTCCGAAAGGTATTTCGCCGTAGCCTTTCAGCGGCATAATGGTAAAGTCTTTCATATTTAGTCTGTTGTTTTCGGGCGATAAAAGTACGGCTTTTCTTTGAATGGGCAACATTTGGGTGAATTTTTTGTTCACTCAAACCGTATCGACTTGGTCGGCGTGATGCGATTGATGACCGAAGTGGGAATCAGCAACATCAAAACCCAAAGCGCAAATGTACCTAAGTTAATGAAAATCACGGTGCTGAGATGCAGTTCTATGGGAACGGACGAGAGGTAATATGTGGCGGCATCGAGTTTGATGAGGCCTGTGTATTGCTGCAACAAGCAGAAACCCAAGCCGACGACGTTGCCAATAAGCATTCCGATGAGCAAAATGCGCAACGAGCGGTGCAAAAACACCTGACGGACGAACTTGTTGCTCGCTCCCATCGCCTTCAGCAAACCAATGGTGGATGTGCGCTCAATGATGATAATCAGCAACATACTTATCACCGTGATGCCTGCCACTAATAGCATTAATGCCATGATGAGCCAGACGTTGGTGTCGAGCAAATCGAGCCAATCGAAGATTTGGGGGTTGCTCTCACGGGCAGTGTAGGAGGCCAAATTCGTCGGCAAGGAATAATACAGTTTTTCGTTGACTTGGTTCACGTTGGCATCGGGCTTCAGCGCGATTTCCACCAAGCCCGCCTCGTCGTCGCCCCAGCCGTTCAGCTTCCGGATTTGGTTGAGGTCGGCGAAAACGAAACGCTCGTCAAACTCATACAGTCCCGTCTCGAAGATGCCCGCAACCGTGAACTTCCGCCCTCGCGCCTGGTTGTCCTTGTCGATGAACCAGAGGCGCACGTCGTCGCCCACCTTAAGCAACATCTTGTCGGCAATCACCTTCGAGACCAGCACCTCGTTTGAGCGTTCACCTGCATGATATTCAGGCGTTTGTCCTTCAATCAGGCTCTTGCGGAAATAGCTCCAGTCGTAGTTCTCGTCCACGCCTTTCAGCACCACGCCCTGGATTTCGTCGTCGGTCTTGATCATACCCGCCTTGTTGGCCGCCATTTGATAGTGCGCAACACCCTCGATGGAATTTAACCTGCTGATTAACAGAGAATCCATGACAAACGGCGTTTCCTCCACCGACTCGTTCATGTCGAGCGACTGCACATGAATCGGGGCGACGAAGCCCAACACCTTGTCGCGGATTTGGTTCTTGAAACCCACCACGACCGCCCAAGAAACCAGCATCACCGTGATGGCCAAAGCCACGCTCGTGACAGCCAAACGCATCACCGTCGAGGAGAGATTTTCCTTCGAAAGCGAAAAAATACGGTCTGCTATGAATTTTGGGCCCGACATTTGCAGTATTTTCAATAATTTTGCAAAAGTAAAAAATAAACCGAAATGAAACGACAAATCTTTTCTTTCGCCTTGCTGCTGATGGCTTTCATGTCGAGCGCCGAGGCACAAATCTTCAAGATGGACGACCCGAAGCTCCAATTTATCGACAAGGCGCATTATGTCTCCGCTGCCATGCAAATGAATGACTATCTGCCACTTATCAAAGGCAAGCGCGTTGGCATCGTGGCCAACCAAACCAGCATCGTCGGCGAAACGCATTTGGTGGACACGCTGCTTTCCCTCGGCGTCGAAGTGAAGAAGATCTACACGCCCGAGCACGGCTTTCGAGGCACTGCCGACGCGGGTGCGAAAATCAACAGCGGAAAGGACGAGAAAACCGGCCTGCCCATCGTGTCGCTCTACGGCAAAAACAAGAAACCCACAGCCGAAATGCTTCAAGGCATCGACCTGATTCTCTTCGACTTGCAGGATGTTGGCGTGCGGTTCTACACTTACATCTCCACCATGAGCTATGTGATGGAAGCCGCCGCCGAAAACGGCCTCCCCGTCATCGTCTTAGACCGGCCCAACCCCAACGGCTTTTTTGTCGATGGCCCAGTGCTGAAGCATGAAAACCAATCGTTTGTGGGCATGCACCAAGTACCTGTGGTCTATGGCATGACCATCGGGGAATACGCCAAGATGGTGAACGGCGAAGGCTGGCTGAAAGGCGGCCTCCGTTGCGACCTCACCATTATACCTATTAATAAATATAACCGAAACGCCATCTACGAACTTCCCGTGCGCCCCTCGCCCAACCTGCCTAACTGGGAGTCGATTTACCTCTATCCTACCCTTTGCTTCTTCGAGGGCAGCATCGTCAGCATCGGACGCGGCACCGAGACGCCGTTCCAGGTCTTCGGACACCCTGATATGTGCGGCAGCTATGTTTTCACGCCCAAAAGCACAAGCGGTGCAACCAAACCCCTTCTTGAAGGGCAACGCTGCCGTGGCGAGAACTTGGTGGAATTTGCGCACGACTATGCGCTCAACGACAACCAACTGCATCTGGAATGGATTATCGAGGCCTACCAGCTACTGAGCGACAAAAGCTTCTTCACCAACTACTTCCGATTGCTTTCAGGCGACAAGCAGCTTCAAAAGGACATCGAGAACGGGAAAAGCGCCGACGAAATCCGCGCTTCGTGGCAGTCCGACCTTGAGGCGTTCAAGGCCGTCCGTGCGAAGTATTTGATGTATTGAATTGAAATTATTTTTCAAACAAAAACGCACATTATAAAAAAAGTCGTATCTTTGCAGCCCGTTTAGAACAACAAATTTATCGTAAAAAGAAGAGAATTATGTATTTAACTGCAGAAAAGAAATCAGAGATTTTCAGCCAATACGGCAAGAGCGCTGCCGATACTGGTTCAGCAGAAGGCCAAATCGCTTTGTTCACCTACAGGATTAAGCATTTGACTGAACAAACAAAGGAGCATCACAAGGATGTGGCGGCCAAGCGCGCACTGGTTCGCTTAGTAGGTAAGAGAAGAAAACTTCTCGATTATTTGAAGAGAACCGACATCGAAAGATACCGTAACATCATTAAGGAATTGGGTATCAGAAAGTAAGACTTTCGCTTGCCCAAGCCAAAGCAAGAAAAGGCAATTTTCACATTGCCTTTTCTTGCTATTTACGAACCCACAAGTAATGAAGTAGAGAAAACAGTAAAAAAATCAAAATCATGGGTCCACAAGGATTTACACAAACCATCAAAATGCCTAATGGCCAGGAGATTACGCTCAACACTGGCCGCTACGCCAAACAAGCCGACGGATCAGTCATGCTCCGTTGTGGCGACACCGTTCTTTTGGCCACCGTTTGCTCAGCAACGGAAGTGGCTCCCGAAACCGATTTCTTCCCGCTGTCCGTTGACTATAGGGAAAAATACTACTCCACGGGCAAGTTCCCGGGCGGTTTCTTCAAGCGCGAGGCCAAGCCCTCCGACTATGAAGTGCTCATCTCACGCCTCATCGACCGCGCCCTGCGCCCGCTGTTCCCCGACGACTACCACGCCGAGACCATCGTACAAGTGAACCTCCTTTCCAACGACAAAGAGACCACACCCGACTCGTTGGCTGCATTGGCCGCCTCTGCCGCCATCTGCGTGAGCGACATCCCCTTCCATGGCCCAATCTCGGAAGTGCGCGTGGCCCTCATCGGCGACGAATACGTCATCAACCCGACCTTCAAGCAAATGGAAGACGCCCGCCTCGAACTGATGGTGGCCGCCTCGATGAAAGACATTTGCATGGTGGAAGGCGAATGCAAGGAAGTGTCTGAAGCAGAGATGCTTGGCGCACTGAAAGCCGCCCACGAAGCCATCAAGATACAATGCCAAGCCCAACTCGACCTGATGGCTCAAGTGAACAAGGCCAAGCGCGAATACTGCCACGAGGTGAACGACGAGAACCTTCGCGCCGAAATCGAAGCCAACTGCTACCAGCCTTGCTACGACTTCGCCCTCACCGGCTGCGCCGACAAACACCTCCGCGAAGAGACCTTCAGCGGAATCTTGGACAAATACCTTGAGATATATACCGAAGAAGAGCTTGAGACCGTGAAGCCGCTCGCCAAGCGCTACTTCCACGATGTGGAACGCTCGGCGGTGCGCAATGCCGTCCTCAACGAGCGCATCCGCCTCGATGGCCGCAAGACCGACGAGGTGCGCCCCATCTGGACCGAAGTCGATATCCTGCCCAAGGCCCACGGCTCGGCCGTGTTCACCCGTGGCGAGACGCAGGCTTTGGTGACCGTCACCCTCGGCACCAAGCTCGACGAGCAGACCATTGATGGTGCCGTGGTGGAAGGCGAAAAGAACTTCACGCTACACTACAACTTCCCCGGCTTTGCCACTGGCGAACCCAAGGCACAGCGCAGCACCAGCCGTCGCGAAATCGGCCACGGCAACCTCGCCGAGCGCGCCCTCAAGACGATGGTGCCGCACGATGAGAGTATGCCTTACACCATCCGCATCGTGAGCGACATCCTCGAATCCAACGGTTCGTCCTCAATGGCCTCAGTGTGTGGCGGTTGCCTCGCCCTGATGGACGCAGGCGTGCCGATGCGCAAGCCCGTCGCAGGCGTGGCCATGGGTATGATTAGCGACAGCGAAACCGGCAAATACGCCATCCTCACCGACATCCTCGGCGACGAAGACCACCTCGGCGACATGGACTTCAAGGTAACAGGTACGCGCGATGGTATCACGGCTTGCCAGATGGACATCAAGGTCGATGGCCTGAGCTACGAAGTGCTGACCGAAGCCCTTGAGCAAGCCCGCCAAGGCCGTTTGCACATCTTGGACGAAATGGCCAAGACCATCACCGAGCCTCGCGCCGATTACAAGGATTTCGTGCCGCGCATCGAGACCATGTTCATCCCGAAGGACATGATTGGCGCCGTCATCGGCCCTGGCGGAAAGATCATCCAGGAGATGCAGAAAGAGACCAACACCGTCATTGTCATCACCGAGGACGACCAGAAGGGCATCGTGGAGATTGCCTCGCAGAACAAGGAGGACATCGAGGCTTGCAAGGCCAAGATCCGCGCCATCGTGCAAGTGCCCGAGGTTGGCGAGGTCTATCACGGCAAGATTGTCTCCATCATGGCCTTCGGAGCCTTCGTGGAGATTATCCCCAACAAGGACGGCCTGCTCCACATCTCCGAAATCGACTGGAAGCGTTACGAGACGATGGAAGAGACTGGACTGAAGGAAGGCGACACCATCGACGTGAAGCTCCTCGACATCGACCCGAAGACCGGCAAGTTGCGCCTGTCACACCGTGCCCTGCTGCCCAAGCCGGAAGGCTACGAGGAGAAGAAAGGCGGCAACGGTGGCGGTAGCCGTAGCCGTAGCGGTCGCAGTGGTCGCAGAAGATAATCGATTTGATAAGGATCCTGGCGGGTTCCCGAATCCGCCAGCTTTTATATCAACGGTTCTGGTGGATTTGTGATCCGCCAGCAGCGAAAAGGGGACTTCAAATCCCCAACTCAACGCGAGCGGATTGCCAATCCGCTCGAACTCTGAGAAAAAGAAACATTATATTGAACTAAACTAACGGTAAATGAGGCAGTTAAAGATTACGAAGCAGGTAACGAACCGCGAGACCGCGTCTCTCGACAAGTACCTGCAAGAGATTGGCAAGGTTGAGCTGATTTCGGCTGAAGAAGAAGTCGAGTTGGCGCAGCGTATCAAGCAAGGTGACAAGATCGCGTTGGAGAAACTCACCAAGGCCAACTTGCGCTTTGTAGTCTCCGTAGCAAAACAGTATCAGAACCAAGGCCTTAGTCTTCCCGACTTAATCAACGAAGGCAACTTGGGACTGATAAAAGCCGCACAACGCTTCGACGAAACCCGAGGCTTCAAGTTCATTTCCTACGCCGTGTGGTGGATTCGCCAATCCATCCTGCAGGCTTTGGCCGAACAATCGCGCATTGTCCGTCTCCCACTGAACAAAATCGGTTCCATCAACAAAATCAACAAGACTTACGCCAAGTTAGAGCAAGAATTTGAGCGAGAACCCAATGCAGAGGAGATTGCCGAAGTGCTGGAAATCACGGAACAGGAAGTGAAGGAGTCGATGAAGAACGCCGGACGCCACATCAGCATGGACGCGCCGCTCATCCAAGACGAGGACAACACCATGTACGACGTTCTGAAGAGCGAGGAAGCCCCGACACCCGAGACCGAGCTTCTGTATGAGTCGTTGCGCAAGGAAATTGACCGTGCCATCTCCACCCTGACGCAACGGGAGCAGGATGTCGTCCGCCTGTACTTCGGGCTGAACGGCAGCCACCCGATGACGCTGGAAGAGATTGGCGAGAAATTCGACCTGACACGCGAACGCGTACGCCAGATCAAGGAAAAGGCCATACGCCGGTTGAAACACACCAGCCGAAGCAAGATCCTAAAGAGTTATCTCGGTTAAAAGCAAAAAAGCCTTTCAAAAACGAGGGGCTTTTTTCTTTTTTATCCACCTCCCTATCCTACCCTTCCCGTTGATTTCCATCACGGCGAGGATGCCGAAAGCGATGGCTACGGTGGCTTTCAGGGCACTGAAACCCGTTTGAAGTGCATCGGAAAGTTGGTTGGCGACGATATTGTAACTTGTCCAGAAAATGCCCGCGCCAGGCACCAACGGGAAGATGCCGCAGATGAGAAACACCGTGATGGGACACTTTCGTGCCGTTGATTGCGACAAAGCCACCATGGTGACCAATGCTGTGGCGGTAAACATCGTTTCGACTGGCGAGAAGGCCGAATAACGGGTCAAAATGAGATAGAGCAGCCAACCCAACGTGCCGCAAATGCCAGCATCGATATAATAACGACGAGGCACGCCAAACAATACGGCAAACGACATCGTGCCCAAATAGGCGGCAACGAGCTGTACGACAAAGCCTGATGTTTGCGGGTCGGCAACAAGTTCGTCCAATTCCAGGATTTGACCGAACACGTTTCCGTCGAGCATGAAGGCCAAGGCCACGCCGAGGGCAATGCAGAAGAAGGACAGCATGGCATCCAATAGTCGAGTGGTGCCTGCGATGAAGTCCTCATTGGCCATGTCGCGAATGCCATTGGTGAAAGCGATTCCAGGAATCAGCGGGATGATGGCCCCGATGATCATGTTGCTCAGATGGCAGCCGAGGCCGAGGCGATACAAGCCAAAGCAAACCAACGGCGAAAGCAGGCCTCCTGTAACCGTGCTGACGATACGCGACAAATGCCGCGAGCCTACAAAGAGCATGAAACTCCACAACAGAAGCCCTGCGACAAACGAGGCCAAACAGTCGGCGAAGCCACCACCAAAGAGGATGCAGAACGCCGCACTGCCCACCGCCGAGGCCAAAATCTGTTCCCAGGCCCGTTTGGGTTTCATGGCACGGATTTCCTTGAGCTTCTCCCCTACTTCTTCGAGCGTCCATTTGCCTTCGGCCACTTCGCGCGAGAGTTGGTTGACGGCCACCACCTTGTCGAGGCTCGCCCCTTTGATGGGGATAAACTTGGTGCGGGCAAAGCCTTTGCCGGTCATCATGATGCCGTTGCTGAGCACGAAGAAACTCTCGTCCTCCACGCCATAATGGTCAGCAATGCGGCGCATGGTCTCCTCCACGCGCGAAATCTCGGCGCCATTTTCGAGGAGAATGGCACCGGCTTCGTAGGTGAGGTCTAATATTTTGGGGGTGTTGGTCATTGTTTAGGGAGTTGTTTGATGGCACGGTCAAAGTCACTTTCAAGAAGTTCCATTTCGCGCTTGCGATAGATTTCAAACTCTTGCTCTGCCTTTTTTATGGCTTCTTCGTGAGAGACACTCCCCTTCCCTTCCAAAACTTTTCTTCTATTGGCAAGGATTTGGTTGTCAAGTGATTCTATCCAATCCTGCATGGTCATGGGTTTCATTTCAAGAGCCTGGAATTCGGCAAAATCCAAAAAACCGGAAACCAGCAAGTTAAGGCGTTGCAACTCTAATTCTGAAAGATAGTTCTTGGCAATCTTCACATCGTCCTTGGTGACATAATTGCCTTTGAAGTTGGTCATTCCGACAAAAGGCTTTTCGTTGTCCACACGATTGTAAATCACCTCAGCGGCAGTTTGCTCATGCACTGCATAATGGAGTTTGTTCTGTACGGTAGCGAAGAACATTCTGGTCATTTCGCTTCGTGGGTCGTAATCGACAGCTGTTGCATAAATATCTGTAACTTGCTGATAGAAATTTCGCTCTGACGAGCGAATGTCGCGAATGCGCTGAAGCAGCTCCCTGAAATAGCGGTTGCCACCTTGTTTCAGCCGCTCGTCATCCAAGGCAAAGCCTTTTTGGATGTATTCGTGCAGGCGTTGCGTGGCCCAACGACGGAAACGCACAGCCACTGGTGACTGGACGCGGTAGCCGAGGGCGATAATGACATCCAAGTTATAAAAAGTCACCTCATGGGTTTGCGTTTTGCCTTCGATAGCACCATGTTGAGTGGTTGTTCGGAAATTCCGAACAACCAGTTCTTTCTGAAGCTCTCCGTCAGCAAAAATATGCTTAAGATGCTCACTTACATTGGATTTGCTCGTTTGGTATATCTCAACAAGTTGAGCTTGTGTCAGCCAAACGTCTTCGTCAGCGAAGCGGACGTTTACGTTCACTTTGCCTTCAGAGTCGTTGTAGAGGATGATATTGTTTTGTTTGTCGGACATAGCTCTGCATTTGACTTAATATTACTGCCTTATGCAAGTCATTTGGGCCATGGAATAATATGGATACATTACCCCGTTGTATGCCAACTGCCCAGATGAAGTACACGTGAAAGAAAGGACGTTTCCATTCAAAGTGCCTGTACCAAAGACAGTGGTTGTATGACCATATGAATCAGATGCAGACATGGATTCAAAGTACACATTGTTTCCGTTAATTTCTCCTTCCGTAGAAAAATACCCTGATGTTTTAACTCGATTTTTAGACACTTTAGTAATGGTTAAAACGCCAGTATCAGTTAATGATCCTGAGTCGTTGCCCCATGTAACATGTTCGACAGTACTGACATTATAAGTGCCGACAAATTCTTCGGCATTATCCATTTTACTGCATGATGTTGCAAAAACAACGAACAATAAGCAACCTGCAATACTTATTAGTTTTCTCATAGTATGATATTTTATGGTTTATAACATTGCAATAATACAAACATTTTTTCATTCGACAATAATTGAGGTTATGCGATTTCGAACAAATATAGTTAAAATGTAAAATTGTTATTTTTTATAATATAAAATTGTTATATATTACAATTATTTTCTATTTTTGCGGCATGCTATCACAGAAAATAGTAAATACGGAAACAAAAGTAGAATTTCTTGACCCTTTGCGAGTACGAGTAGAAACAAGCAATGGCGATGTGTATTTAATAGGATATACGGACAACACCAACTATCAAATTGAGCAACAATGTGATCATTTTTATACTAAATGCGTTTCATTGATATTTGATAAGTATTATGATGGTAATGAAAAGACAATTTGGGGCCCAATATTAGCCGAAATGTATAGATGGAGACTTTATCCCTTCATGTGGGTTATGATGGACAAAGACAAAGAACGTGCTCGGATTGGCAATCGAATAGTGAAATTGCGGAAAGAAAGAAAAATGGATGCCAAAGAATTGGCTCAAAAAGTTGGAATTGACCCAGGAAACTTAAGTCGCATTGAAAAAGGGCACTTCTCTGTTGGGATTGACATTCTTAATAAGATTGCGAGTGTACTGAATATGAAATTGGACTTTGTTCCTATTGATAAGCAACCGATTATAAATGATTCAAATACTGATTAAAGATGATTGTACCTTCTATGACTTATAAGGAAATGTATGATGACTTGGCAAAAGACAAGGATAAGGTCGAATACAGAAAAGAATACTATTTACAAAAAGCCATCAAGGAGTTTAAGAAAAAAAGAAGATTCCCTGCATGGCAATGGTATGATATATCCATTCCTTCTACAGGCAACCAATACATTGTGTTTTACTATGCAGAAAATGCCATGCAAGTAGAAAAACCATTGTGCGATTCTTTCTTTGTGTATTTTGTCAATAACAAAAGGTTTGCAATCCATTGGGGTGCTTCTATTATCAAACAAACTCAAAACCATTCCATGGAAGCAGTAAGAGAAATACGAGCATTTACAAGCCATTTCTTTCAAAGATACAAAGAAAGATTATTGAAAGATGAATCTCTTTTGTCTAATGATGTGATTTGCAGATTCTTTTCAAGGAATCAAGATTTTATACCTATCGGAATAAATGAAAAAATCAACAATAATATTGGTAATTATGACGACAAAGCAAATTATGGCTTTCGCGTTAGGGATGGCTTTTGCTTTACAATGAGTGGTGTAGAAAACAGCGATGATGAAAATAGAATTGATGCTATAGTTACAGTGTTTACTACTTTCGTAGCAGAATCTAGTATGAGCGAAATTCAAAGAGACGCTATAGAAAAAGAGCATTGGAAGAACTGGCTTCAATCCATGAAAGAGTTTGAAAAAGAAGCCAAAGATGGAATTATCTCATATACATTACAATAGTTTTCACATGGATACTCATCATAAATTATTGACTTTTGCAATAAACAAGCAAGGCGCTTTGGCTTTTATCGAAGATGTTCCCAATGGTCTTGCTTGTGAATGCATTTGCCCTTGTTGCAAAGAACCTTTAATTGCAAGAAATAAAGGTAAATATAGAAAAAATCATTTTGCCCATAGTAGTGGGTGTGATTGTTCTGGCTATTATGAAACAACGCTCCATCTATTATCAAAAGAGATTATTAAAACAGAGAAGTCTATTATGTTGCCAAATTATGGAAATCTTGAACCTCAACAAATAGTATTTGAAGAAGTTGAAGTTGAAGAGAGAAATGATTGTTCAGATCTTCAACCAGATTGTGTCGGAATAACAAAAGAAGGATTACGCTTGCATATTGAGATTTTTGTCACACATCAGATAGATGATGTCAAGAAAAGCAAAATCAAGGAAGGAAATATTAATTGCATTGAGATAAGAATTCCAAGAGATTTTCCTCTTGACAAAGAACTACTTATAGAATTTATATTAAATAGCACAGAATCAAGAGAATGGATAAACTATCCACATGGAGATTGGTTATATTCTGAACGGCAAAAAGCAAAAATTATAAAATACCGAAATTTACATCCAGATACACGAGCAATACATGCTGAAAAATGTGAGACTTGTATGGCATATTCTGGAATGATTCAAAAAGAATACTATGATTTTATCAATTCATATATAAATCGGATTCATGCTTGGGCTATACCTATTGCAAAATTGTCACCTCAAGAGATTGTTAATACACACATAGTAATACAATACACTAAAAGGAATAAACCTTATGTATGGTACAATGATAGATACAATTGGATATATCCAAAAGATGAGAAATACACTAATATAGAACACAAAATAAGATGTAAATCAACGTATGGTTTTTTCAAAAACCTATTTGATGAGTGTTTAGATTATTTAGACTGTATGAATGAACATCGACAATGTCAACATTTCAAAAAACAATTTGAATACAACGGCCAATGGTATGTATTTTGTAGTTTCAAACCAAAAAAAGTAGAGACGTAGCGCGCTACGTCTCTACAAACAATCGATTAAGAATCAGATTACTTCTCCATCTCCTTCTTCAGTCTCTCCGTCAGCATGGGGACGATCTTGTGCAGGTCGCCAACGATGCCGAGGTCGGCGACGCTGAAGATGGGCGCAAACTTGTCCTTGTTGATGGCGATGATGAAGTCGGACTCTTCCATACCGGCAAGGTGCTGGATGGCACCGCTGATACCGCAAGCCATGTAGAGGTTCGGGCGGACGGTCTTACCCGTCTGACCCACCTGACGGTCGTGAGGCATCACGCCGTTGTCGACCATGGCACGGCTCGACGAGACCACGCCACCGATGACGTCGGCCAAAGCCTGCAGCTTGTCGAAGCCTTCCTTGTTCTGCACGCCACGACCACCAGAAACCAAAATCTTGGCATCGGCGATGTCGACGACAGCCTTGTCTTCCTTGATGGTCTCGACGAGCTTCACGTGGAACTTGCTCGTGTCAAATTTCGGGACGAACATCGTGACAACGCCTTGACGGCCTTCCTCGCGCTGACGCTTCTGCATCACGCCGGGACGCACCGTCGACATCTGCGGACGGGTGTTCGGGCAAATGATGGTAGCCATCAGGTTACCACCGAAAGCGGGACGAGTCATGCGGAACTGCGGCTCGCCATTGCTCTTCTCGTCGCTGACGACTTCGAGCTTGGTGCAGTCTGCCGTCAGACCGGTCTTCAGGCGGGCGGCGATGCGCGGCGCCATGTCGCGACCGATGGTGGTGGCACCATACAGCACGATGTTGGGGCAGCGTTCCTTCACGATTTGGTCGACGACCTGAGTGTATTGCTCACTCAGATAGTCCTTCAGTTCGGGGCAGTCGGCCACGATGACTTCATCGGCACCGAATTCAATCAGCTTCTGGGCCTGGTCCTTGATGCCACAGCCGAGCAGCATGGCCACGACCTTCTCACCGAGGGTGTCGGCGAGGTCGCGGGCCTTACCTAAAAGTTCGAATGCAACGGATTGGATGACACCTTCACGTTGTTCTGCGAAAACGAATACGTTCTTATAATCTTTCAATTCCATGGCTGTGACTTTTAGATGATGTGTTTTTCTTTCAGTTTATTGACAATCAGCTCGACGGCTTCTTCCTCGCTCACTTCGTGGACCTCGCCCGGGGCCTTCATGGCCTTCGGGAACGACTGGAACACCTTGGTGGGCGAACCGCTCAAGCCGAGACGGGTTTCGTCGTAGTCGATCTTGTCGGCGCCCCACACTTCGACTTCCCT